>CAURVB010000009.1:0-25113 GCA_963528615.1 uncultured Candidatus Saccharibacteria bacterium
GCGCGCGGTTTGGGACCGTGAGGTCGAAGGTTCGAGTCCTTTCACCCCGACCAACTTAATGATCATTCGAAGTATTGAGAATAACTGACGAACCTGTCGGTTATTTTTTATTCTTGTATAGCCCAATAATCAAATCACCCTCATGATATTCCTGTTGTAATTGCCAATGTGACGGCACTTGCTTCTTATACTCATCATAAGTTTTTGTGCGTAGAATTAACCAAACTCGCGGGCTTTTTATTGTATTTAATGAAGTTATTTCTGGAGTATTAAGCTTTTTGATTAGACCCCATTCGCCAACCCAATCCAACTCCTCTGCCGGTTTTAGTAAAATAATTTCCTTACCAGAGAGGTTATAGTATGAGGTATGAAAATAGGTGTAGATTTCACCAGAAATAATCGTATCGCTGCCTTTGATGTTTTTATTTATATAACTCATGGCGGTATTGGTGTTATTCCAGGACGCTTCTGTAATATTTTTATTGCCGATCTGCCACATATAATGTCCGATGGATAAAATAAGAATAATTGAAGTGCCAAGTTTCCACCATTCTTTACTGGAGAAGCCGCTAGAGAAAATAAGCCCCACGTAAACCGCTAGTAAACTATAAAAAGCTGGTGCTGAGTAAGTAAAATAACGGTCTAGGTAAATCGGTCGGCCTTGACTGAGGAGATAGACGATAACCATTGGCAAGAATGCCCAGGTTGTCAGCAGCCAAATTGCTGCTTGGTGTTTGCGGAATTTTCTGACCAATATGAATGACATAAAGACCATCATCGGCAGTAATAGTAAGCCAAAATATCGAACTAGCCTCTCGTCGTATGTTAAGAACATTGATAAGGTTATTGGTATGGTAAGCTTGGTGACCTCCGGAATCCAAAACCCGCCGCTTACTCGACTGGTTTGAGAAACCATAACGGGTAGCCATGGCAAAAATAGTAAAAAGCAAAACCCTCCAGCTATCCAGATATTTTTACTCTTAGCAATTTGCATTATCGCCATCCGGGTTCCACCAAGTTTTAACCATAAATATACAAAATGTGCCGGTAGTAGCAATGCCAAAAAATACTGCGTATAAAAGCCGGCTGCTATCAATGCGCCGTAGAGAAACCGCCAGTATTTTTGATTCTTTTTCTCAATCGCTACAACAAATACATACGTTGCCGCTACAGCTAATAATGCCGCCAATGCGTACATTCGGGCTTCATTGCTATAGCGAATTAGGAATGGTCCTAGCGCTGCTAAAAACGACCCGAATATTGCAATTCTTTTTGAGAAGAGTTTTTGTAGTAGAAAAAACAACAGAGAAATTGTTGCAACACCACAAACCATACTAAACCCTCTGAGTGAAACAGCAGAAACACCAAACACTAATTGCCAGACGTGCATAATAACGTAATATAATGGCGGATGAACGTCGGTGGTGGTGATGGTGACAATGTCATGAAGTGGTTGCTGGATGATTGCGGCAGTATAGCCTTCATCGTGCCAAATATCAGCCTTCGTTAAATATAGCAGGCGAACGTGGGTAGCTAAAAGTAAAATTGGAATTAGCCAAACCCAGCTGGGTATTCTATGAAAAAATAAGTTGAGTTTAATAAGTTGTTTGTCTATGCTTTTCATTATATTATCGGGGCAATCTTAAGGATATATCTCGTGCTTGGCGTGCGAAATTATCGTCAATTTTTTTCACTTGATTTATATCAATTCCGCGTCGCTTTAAAGCCTCATTGATTAAAAAATCAGCAATTTGCGGATTCTTTGGCAGAATTGGTCCGTGAAGATAGGTGGCGATAATATTATGATAGCGCACTCCCTCATAAGGGTCGCTCATGTTGTTGCCTGCACCTTTTATTACGTCGCCGAGCGGCGTAGTGTTTTTATCCAAAAAAGTTTGGCCGCTGTGATTCTCATATCCAACAATTTCACCAAATTCCCGACTTTTGATAACAATATTGCCAATCATTCGCTCATTACCAGCAATTGTCTCAATTGGTAAAATATTTGCGCCGATAATTTCTTCGCCTTTGAGTGTACGGAAAAACCGACCGAATAGTTGGTACATTCCGCAAATCATCAACATCGGTACGCCGCTTGTTGCTAGTTGCTTGAGCTCGTCTGCTCGCTTTAGTAGGTCGTTTTGGATAATCGTCTGCCCAGAATCTTGTCCACCTCCACCAGTAAAGATATCAATGTCAGAAAAATTAGTCTTATCGCCTGGATTATGATCAATAATCTCCACCGTAAAGCCACGCCATTCTAGTCGCTTTTTGAGAGTCAGTGTGTTGCCCCAGTCGCCATATAAACTCATATCTCGTGGATAAAGTTGGGCAATTTTTATCTTGGTCATTATATTTCCTCCACATCAGTTTTTTCACTAAGTAAGCGCCGAATTGTAGTCATAGCGGTATAACTACAGAATATCTGTTTTGGTTCATCGTTGTGTTTATTAATGAAATTATCCAGTGCTTTTGGAATATTAGTGTCGACTTCTTCAATTGAGACCTCATCATATTGTAGGCGTAACGCCATGTCATATGCTCGTGTTCCGCTAATCATTGCGACGTTTTTTAGGGAAGAAAAATCAACATCCCAAAACCAACTGACATCACGCCCGTCAGCATAATTATCATTAACAGCAATCATTGTAGCTGTACCACCTTTAGCGAATGACAAAAGGGCCAGTCGGAATCCGCTTGGGTTTTTTACTAAGATGAGTTCAATTGGCGTGCTGTCTAGGAAAATAGTTTCACCTCGACCAAAGGCTGGCTTGATATTTTCAAGTGCCGCTAAAATTGTGTTGGTAACTTCTGGGCCAGTGATTTGTCGAACTAAAGCTACGGCTGCCGCTGCGTTAAGTAGATTATAAACACCTGTCAACTGTAGGTCGACATCAACCTTTCTGTTGTCAATTTGCAAAGTTGCTTGCTGGGTATCGATTTTTGTCAAGAGCACATCGGCGGAGGTATCTTTATTAGCGGTAGCGTTGCCATATTTTAAATTATCATCGGTTGGCATTAGCTGTAGTAATTTGCTAGTTGTACCAAAGAATGCTTTTTTTGCTTGAATATGCTTACTGATATTGAAAATTCGTGGATCATCACGGTTAAGAACAACCGTATATGTAGTCGCTTCGGCTATCTTTTGAAGCAGCGATGCTGTATTGTCAATTTCTCCAAATCGGTCTAGCTGGTCGCGCATCACGTTTAGTAGCAGCGAGAATCGTGGACGAACCATTTGTACAAATTTCACCGCCCAAGCCTCGTCGAGCTCCAAGACTGCAATATCAGCCTCTAGTTTACCACGAAGGTTAACCTCATCCAGTAGTGCCGCCGCGACACCACGAGAGAAATTGCTGCCAGTCCGATTCGTAAAGACTTTCAGGCCCACAGACTCGAGCAATTCCACGACAATTTTTGTTGTCGTTGTTTTTCCATTCGTGCCGCTAATAATCACCACGCCCTGTGGTAAATTTCTCAATGTCCGTTGAATATACTTTGGGTCAATTTTTTCAATCACCAAGCCCGGCAGGGCTGAGCCACCGCCGCGTAATTTCGCAACTTTCTTGACACTCTTGCCAATAATAGTACTAATCATTTGTCTTGCCATAGTGTCCATTATACTCTGTCGGGCTAATATGCTACAATATCAATATGTTTTTGGTGGGAATCTTTCAGTGGTGGTATGGTGATGGGTTGCTGCGCTACATTCGACAAAGTTTTCTGGGCGTCTTAAGGACGGCGGATTTTTTCTCAGTTGGATTGTTATTACAGACACTTTTTAATCCATTTCGACAAATTTCAGCCGCACCAGTCGGCGGGGCTATGTCGGTGCAATTATCCGCCTTTTTTGATAAATTATTCTCGCGGGCGGTCGGTACTGTGGTACGTTCTGGTGTGATAATTGTCGGAATTTTAATGATAGTATTAAGATTTTTGTGGATGATATTGGGGATATTTCTATGGCTGACTCTGCCTATATTTCCGATTATCAGCATCGTGTTGTGGCAGATGGGGGTTTCATTATGAACGTTCAGCCGAAGTTTAACTATAGCAGCTTGCGGGCGCAAAAGGCTCGGTTCTCAGTAAAATTCGGTAACGCTTGGCATGTGGTGACGGTAGTGGCTGCCATTGCATTAACGATATTGGGTGTATGGGCGCTAATTGAGCATGGAGCGGTTGGCTGGCTGTTGTTGGGTCTTAGTGGCCCGATGGTTATGATATCAATTTGGTGGCAGGAGGATCTTAAGACTGCGGAAATTAGTCGAAATCCGCAGACAATTGATGATGTGATGGCGGCTGACGTTTTGGGGAAGCTGCCGCGCCGACCAACGCCGACGGATATTGCAGAGGCAATTACTGGTACTCGAGCAGGACAATTCTTAGCAGTGCGCGTAGGTCTAACTCCAAACTTCTTACATAATATTTCTATTGATGATCCAGATCGAACCGAGCAAATTTGGCAGGAGGCTATTGAGATTTGGCAGGATACCAAAAGTCCAAAGATCACCAGCGCAGTTTTGGCGGCAGCAATAGTGAAGCAGCTGCCTCAGCATGATGCTTTACTGGCAAATATGAAAATTGATTTTAATGATATTAAAGAGGCGATTCGGTGGTATGAGCGAATAAAATCATTGATTGAGCAATACAAAAAAAAGCCGCTGCGAACGGGCGGTATTGCTAGAGATTGGTCATTTGGGTATACACCGCTGCTGAGTCGATTTGCGCAGAATATTAGCGTTCGGGTGTCTGGCGGTGCGATGGCGACCAAGTTAGCAGCACATGAAGAAGCACTGGGACAAATGTTAAAAATATTTGGTTCGGGCGGGCGACAAAATATTACGCTGGTTGGTGCGGATGGCGCAGGAAAAAGTACTGTGGTGTCGGCGTTTGCGGAGATGTTGATTGATGGTCATCAGGGTGTGCCTAGATCGCTTCTTTATCAGCAGGTTTTTATGCTTGATGCATCGTCATTAATTAGTGTAGCGGCGGGGCGTGGTGAGTTGGAGAATCTGGTCACTATGATCCTGAATGAAGCCTTTTTATCAAAGAATGTGATTTTATGTTTGGATAATGCGCAATTGTTCTTTGAAGAAGGGGTTGGTTCGGTTGACTTAAGTAATGTGTTGCTGCCAATTTTGGAGGCGGGCAATCTTCGTATGATTTTAACGATGGACGACCAGCGGTTTTTACAGATTTCTCAGATGAAGCCACAATTAGCACACGCTTTGAATACCATTGCCATCCAACCATCAACCGAAGTAGAGACTATGAAGATTATGCGTGATCAATTAGTGTTATTTGAAGCACAACATAAAGTGACTTATATGTACCAAGCTTTGGCGGAAGCTTATCGTGTTGGCGATCGCTACGTTCAGGATTTGGCAATGCCAGGTAAAGCGCTGAAAATTTTAGAGGCGGCAGCGAGTTATGCTAGTGGCGGTCTGGTGACAGCGCAATCGGTGGATGATGCAATTGAAAAAACCTTGGGTATAAAAATATCCACAGTGAATACCGGCGACGAGCGTGAGAAATTGCTTAATTTGGAAACGTTAATTCATCAGCGGATGATTAATCAGTCGCGGGCGGTGACAGTTGTTTCCGATGCTATTCGCCGCGCCCGTACTGGCGTTAGAAACCAAAATCGGCCGATTGGCGCCTTCCTGTTTCTCGGCCCGACTGGCGTTGGTAAAACTGAATTATCCAAAGCGCTGGCGGATGTTTATTTTGGCGGTGAGGGTAGTATGATTCGGTTGGATCTTAACGAGTTTGTTCGCCCAGATGACGTAGCGCGGCTGATTGCTGATGGCGCGCATGATCCAGGCAGTTTGACTGCCCAGGTGCAGAAACGACCGTTTTCTGTTGTGCTGCTGGATGAGATTGAGAAGGCCCATCCGCAAGTTTTAACAACACTGCTGCAGCTGCTGGACGAAGGCATCCTACGCGATGAAAATAACCGGGAAATTAGTTTTCGCGATACGATTGTCATCGCTACATCGAACGCTGGAGCGGATAGAATTCGCGAATATATTGAACGCGGTTACCAGTTGGAGCAGTTTGAGCAAACATTTATCAATGAACTGATCAATGCCAATTTGTTCCGTCCAGAGTTTTTGAACCGTTTTGATGAAATTGTCTTATTCCGTCCGCTGGGCAAGGAAGAGCTATTGCAGGTTGTCGATTTGATTTTGGCTGGCGTTAATAAGACTTTGGCGCCGCAAAAAATCCAGGTTGCGGTTGAGGAGGAGGGTAAGAAATTATTGGTTGAAGCTGGTTACGATCCGCGCCTGGGCGCTCGTCCGATGCGCCGCGTTGTCCAGCGAGCAGTTGAGAATACTGTCGCTAAACAGATGCTAGCTGGTACCGTTGCACCTGGATCAACTACGATTATTACTGCTGAACAAATTCGTCAAATTCTGAGCAGTCGAACTCCTCAAACTCCAGTCATCCCGCCAAGTAGCTAGTTAAGTTTCTTAACAATAGATTTAGCGAACTCTCTATTGAATGGTGCCACGGCTGCCACAGCTGCCGTGCCAACACCTCTTACAGACGCGCGAGCCTTAGCTTTGAAGCGTTCTGTAATGGACAGCTTCGGATTCGAAGTATCAATCTTTGGTGATTCAGACCAGAATGCCAGCCATACAGCTCTGGCTCCAAGTGCTAAGCTTCTCTTTGTATTGCCAGCCAGCGCTTCAGCGAAGCTGGTGCGAGCAGTAAAGTTAATATCATATTGGTCAATTTTGCGACTCCTGTCGGTAGTATGCTTGCGAGACTCTTCAATATAGCGCAGACCTTTGCTTAGATTTTTTGCTGCTCGTTGAGAGTTTTCCTGATTATCATAAGAAGGGTCTGTTGCGATACGTTGCAGCTGCAGGGTTCCGAGCGTCGCGACACTCGCGCCCAGTTCGCGGAGTGTGTTACGATTCTTATCTTCTTTAACCAAAGCTTCATGCTGGGCTACCGCTTCGGTAGCCCATTTTTCAGATTCATCGTAGTCTCCTTGATGCCGGTAGACAGCACTTAAATCGCGAGCCGCTCGCGCTTGCTCAGATGGGTCCGGTGCTAAATTATAAGCCAGAGAGGCTAAAATATAGCCGCCTGCTCGAAATCTTTCCCGCGTATTGCTTTCAGGGCAGCCTCCATTGTGCCAGAGAAATCATTTATAGGTCTTTGTTCGTTAATCTCCATGATATGTCTAACTACATCACTATTTGGCATAAAAGCAAGCAGCGGCTATAATTAAAACCCGTCACAATAACGGGCTAATCTGGTACCCCGCACAGGAATCGAACCTGCAACCTTTGGTACCGGAAACCAACGCTCTATCCAGTTGAGCTAACGGGGCATTTGGTGCGCTGATAGGGCAATGTCTGGTAAAAAGCGCCAATTAATGGTACACCCGGCAAGATTCGAACTTGCGACCCCTTGGTTCGAAGCCAAGTACTCTAATCCGCTGAGCTACGGGTGCGTACGGAGGTATTATAGCATAGATGACTATTGAGCAAAATGTTATACTATATATCTATGGATATCATGACAAATATATCACTGAAGCAATATACAACAATGAAACTGGGTGGTGAAACGCGCTATATGGCGGCGGCAGATTCTGCTGATGATGTAGTATCTTTATATCGGGACGCTCGGAGAGAAGGCTTACCGGTTTTTGTGTTGGGCGGCGGTAGTAATGTAATTACGCGCGATGAAGTATTTGAGGGGATTGTTCTGCTGAATAAAATCAAAGGATTTGAAGTTGTTGCTGATAATGACGATACGACAGATATCAAGATTGGCGCTGGTGAAGTTTGGGATGAAGCGGTTGAGCGAACGGTTGGTATGGGACTGCAAGGAGTCGAGGCTATGTCGGGAATCCCGGGAACTGCCGGTGCTGCGCCAGTGCAGAATATTGGCGCTTATGGCCAGGAGGTTGCCGATACGTTGGTGAGCCTGGAAGCTTACGATTCTCATGCTGATTCAATTGTAACCATTACGGCGGATGAGTGTGATTTTTCGTATCGTAACAGTATCTTTCGCGGCGCTCAAAGAGGTAGATATTGTATTTTGAATATTACCCTGCGTCTATATAAAGCGGAACCAAAACCGCCGTATTATACTTCATTGCAGCAATATATTGACAATAATGACATTCGTGAAGTTAATTTATCAGTAATTCGGGTAGCAGTACTTAATATCCGTTCAGAAAAATTACCAGACCCAGCTGAGTTACCTAACGCAGGATCTTTCTTTAAGAATGCTTTGATTGAAAAATGGCAATTAGAGAACTTACAAAAAGAATATCCTGACATACCGAACTACGCCATGTCTGATGGAAAATATAAAATTCCGTCTGGCTGGTTAATTGAACAGGCGGGTCTTAAGGGGGTGTGTAGTCATGGTATGAGAGTGTATGAAAAGAACGCGCTGGTTCTAGTGAATGATGCAGCCACAGGCTATGGTGATTTGGCAGCAATTCGTGGACAAATCATCCAAACAGTATATGATAAGTTTGGTATAAAAATCGAGCAAGAACCGTTAGAACTTTCTTTGTAATAAGCATAGGCTTTTTTGCAAATCTGCGCTACAATATGAAGTATGAATCGTGGGATGGGCGGCTATACGCTGATGGAGATGATGGTGATTGTTGTAGTTGTGTCAATTTTGGCAGGTATTACTTTCGTTGGCGGTGAGCGTTTTTTAAGCCGAACTAGAGATGAACGCCAGCGGGCGAATGTTTCGGTATTGTCATTAAAGTTAGAGCGATATTATAAATACCATAGCGATAATCACATTGGCCATGAATATCCTTCATGTAAGGATTTACTTAAGAATTTTAAGTCAATTATTGGTGATGATTCTTTGAAAAAGGAACTGGTAAAGTGTAATCGCGGCGATTGGGCTGACGGAAATAGCGGTGAGCTACTTTATGAAACCTCAAATATTGATAATGGCGATTGTACTAAGCCAACGCACGGCGTACCGGCTGACATCGTGGCTGCGACATGTGTGAAATATAGCATTATCTACAAAGAGCGTTCAACGGGAATAGAAAAAAAGGTGGATAGTATATGGCGCGATTAGGGGGTGGGAGTGACGGTTTTACCATTGTTGAGGTAGTGGTGACGCTGGTCATTATTGGTATTTTTTCGATTGTTATTTTAAATATGCAGGCCCAAGTCAGCACGATATCTATTTTTGAGGTGCAACACACGAGGGCAAGCTACTTGGCATATGATAATATGCGGGCCTATGTCAATGACTCGCCGCCATCATGGTTTAAGTGTAATGCGTCGGCTAGTACAGGGTATAAGGTTATGACGAAATCAGGTCATGTCGATGGTCTGCCGGGGGTGGTTAAACAAGAGGTGGTTGCCTCAGCGCCATATGGCTGTAAGGATTCTAAGGGTATGCCAATTAAAGTAGAGTCGATCGTGGAATACGGACTGCCAAGTTCTGGCTCGGGTAGCGGAAGAAAGGTGACACATGCAACGTACGCGGCATTCTAGGGAAAATGGTTTTACACTAGCTGAATTAGCGGTAGTGATGGTTATTATTGCTATGGTTGTGGGTGTATTTAGCCAAATGCTGATTACCTCAAATCAAAATGCTTCCACCAGTAAGGCTATGGTTGATATTAATCGCAATCTCCATAATTCCATGGACGCGATTGAGGTAGACGTACGCCAGTCGGTTCGTTTTAAGGCTAGTGGCTACGATGGCTATGATACGTTTGCCAGCGATAAGAGTATTTCTGGGATAACTCATAAGTGGAGTTATATGAATACGCCATATGTTAATGGGACGAAAGTCGCTCTCATATTATTACAGTATGCCACTACTACTGGTCGCGGCTCCGATGCTCGGGAGATTGTTTACCTAAGAACGCCGCGGTTTGATTGTGCGGCAAATAAAAGTCAGCAGCCAAAGTATAAAAAAATAGTTGTGTATTTTTTGGTGGACGGGCAGCTACATCGACGTACTGTCTATAACGATTTACTTGACACCTATGGTCATGTATACACTGGTGCTGCGGGTAATTATTTCTGCATGAATCACTCAGAGGCTGATAAGTTTAAGGATCGTGCTATGAAAACTCGCCAAGACTCAATTTTAGCAACTGGCGTATCGGAGTTCAAAGTCGAATATTATGAAGGCAGCAGGCCGGTACAGCACCAATATGATGTTGCTAAAAGCCACCCAAAAATCCTTGACGCTGCTGATAGTATAAAAGTCACTTTAAAGTTGCAGTCACCATCTAAAAATGTTTCTGATTCACAAACATTAACCATACGAAAGATAAATAACTTATGATTCGACAAAAAGACGGCTATTCTCTGGTTTTAATCGTGCTAATGAGTACTTTCATTTTGGCGGTTTTAGCGGGAGCGTTAAGAATTGTTACCCAATCCTATATTTATTCTCAAGAAGAATATTATTATAAATTAGCCCAAGAGGCGGGCGAGGCGGGCACTGCATATGCGAACGCTTGTTTGGATACCAATAATGCGGAGCAATCATGGGGTTCAGCTCCTGGTGGTATCGGTCCTTTGCGACCAAACACTAATTGTAAGGGAGCAGCGGCATTTCATAGCAATAAGTATGTGCTTGACAACGGGAAAGTACGAACAACTTTTGAGGTTGGCAATTTGGAAGCGTCAACGAAGAGCTCGGCGCTATCGGCTGCTACCGCCCAGATTTCTGCTACTGGTCGAGTTGAGGTTGTAGGTGGCGGGTCTAAGACTTATGTGGCGGTCGTAAAAAAGTCTGTTACTTGGCCGGCCGACCTTGACGCTACACGGACAGTTAGTGGGACAGGGCGTACCTGTGCTATTTTGTCGAATAATGTATGGTGTTGGGGTGACAATAGCAAGGGTCAATTGGGAGATGGTACAATGACCAGCTCTGAGACGCCAGTAAAAGTACGTTCAATTGGCGATATGATTTATGGAAAAATTATTGATATGTTTGCTGCGCAGCACCACAATTGTGTTTTAACTCAGCTAGGCTCTGCAAAAAAGGTTTACTGCTGGGGTGATAATGAGCATGGTCAATTAGGTAATGGGCGGTCGGGTGCTGGTGAACGCTCCAATATTCCAGTTGAGGTTGGTGGGGCTATTGTTGGCAAAAATGTGACAGCAATCGGTGGCAGCGGCGATGTGTCTTGTGCGATTGCGGATGGTAAAATTTATTGTTGGGGAAGGAATGACTATGGTCAGCTAGGCTCTGGCTCTCCTGGTAATCCGGCTCGTTCTGTCACGCCCGTGGAGGTGGCTTCAGGTACTGATCCTACCTGGAGGTTGCCTGCTGGATATACTGCGAAAAAACTCTCAACTAGTGGCTCTCGTGCGCATAGTATGTGTGCGATCATCACCACCGGTACTGCGTATTGTTGGGGCCAGGCTACCTATGGTCAAAATGGTAGTGGTCCAGTGTCTAGTACATACAATTACGGACAGCCGGTTCGTGTTGTTGACATTTCTAACGTAACCGATATATCCCAAGATGGTTACACGTGGGCTAGTTATGAAGCAATTCCATACCTCGTACATGTTTGCGCAGTTGCCTCTGGCAAGGTGTATTGTTGGGGAGGGTCTGGTCGCGGACAATCTGGCTCTGGCTCTTATGGAAGTGGTTCGTACCAGAGTTTTGATAAACCTGTTCAGGTTAAGGATTTGCCTGGTACGGCATTGCGAGTTGAGGTGGGAATTGCTCATTCTTGTGCCTTGGTGAATGATGCTGGCAAGAGAAAAATGTATTGCTGGGGTACAAACCATTGGGGACAGTTGGGGATAAATAATTCTGGAGTCAATCACGTCACAAAACCGCGTCCTGTCTATGTTGGAACGGATGGTCTGCCAGCGACAGAGGAAGTGGTAGACATAGCAGCTGGAGCAAACCGCGGCTGTGCGCTTATGACAAACAAGCGGGCGTATTGCTGGGGATTAAACCACACTGGGCAGATTGGCGACGGGACAAAGGATAATCGATATAACCCGACAGAATCATTGTTCTTGCGCCCGCTCCAAAATCGCTATATCTATTAAAAATGCTTGCGCTTTTAAAAACGTTGTAGTATTATCAAATTACAAATCAAATTAACACAATTTTAGGGGGCACATTATCGTGACTACAAAAAATATTAAAAATCAAGGTTTTACGCTCGTCGAGCTTTTGATTGTTATCGTTATCATCGCGATTTTGACAGTTGTTTCTTTGGTTGCATACAACGGTTTGCAAAACCAGGCAAAGACTTCAGCTGCACAATCTGCTGCTGACGCTGTTGCTAAGAAAGCTGAGCTTTACAATACATCAAAGAGTAGCTATCCAGACGCATTATCGAAACTGACAAGCAAGACAGTTGGCTCTACTACTGAGTCTCAGACTGGTGAACCATACTATTTGGACGCAAGTACTGTTAAAGAAGGAACTATCGGTACTACTGCTCCTGCAGAAGCCAACACTATTGAGTATACGGCATGTACAGGCAATAAGGGCGCAAAGATAAAGTACTACAACTTCTCGAAGGGTGAAGCTGCAGAGCGACAGATTGGTTCTTGCTAATTTTAGAATCAGCTAGATACTTAATTAAAGCTCCGGTGCTACACCGGAGTTTTAATTATACATTTTAAAATTAAATGTCACGCAGTGTCTGGCAGAAATCCTTAACTTCTCGTCGAAGTTTGGCTAATTCTCCATTGTTACTGCGGTGATGAATTGCTAGCTTCATCCACTCAGCAATCTTTATCATGTCATCCTCTTGGGCTCCACGCGTGGTAATTGCTGGCGTTCCCAGGCGAATACCGCTTGGTCGAAATCGTGGTAATTTATCATTTGGTATAGCATTGGCATTTAATGTCAGACCAGTCTTATCCATGGCGATTTCTGCCTCTTTACCATCAATGCCGAAACTGCTATAAACATCCGCCAAAATTAGGTGGTTGCTAGTCCCGCCTGTAACCAATTTAAAATCTCGCTTTTGCAGCTCTTCTGCTAGCTTTTTTGTATTCTTAACAATCTGCCGAGCATAATTCTTAAATTCTGGTTGTAATGCTTCTCCAAATGCCACTGCCTTGGCAGCGATGGTGTGCATGTGCGGGCCGCCTTGGGTGCCAGGGAAGACTGCCCGGTCAATCAGCGTTGGTAGATTCTCCAAGGTCTTTTCCGGTCGCTTCAAAGGATTGCTGGCTATGCCCCTCGACAAAATCAAGCCACCGCGTGGGCCACGCAAGGTTTTGTGCGTGGTGGTGGTGATAACGTGAAATCCGTAGTCAAAGGGATTTTTAGCTACGCTGCCGACGATTAGCCCAGCGATATGGCTCATGTCTGCCATTAGCATCGCACCGACTTCATTGCCAATCTCGGCAAACTTGGCGTAATCCAGTTCCCGCGGATAGGCCGAGAAGCCCGCCAAGATGATTTTTGGCCGATGTTCTAGCGCCAAACGGCGAATTTCTTCATAGTCAATTTCGCCAGTCTCGACATCCTTGATACCGTAGCGGATGAAATTATATTCACGGGCCGAGCGGGTGACTGGTGCGCCGTGGGTCAGGTGTCCGCCGTGCGCCAAATCCATCGCCAGAATGGTATCGCCTGGCTCACACCATGCATAATATACTGCCTCATTAGCTTGGGCGCCGGAGTGCGGCTGGACATTGGCGTGGTCGGCCTTGAATAGTTTTTTAGCGCGGTCAATCGCCAGCTGTTCAATTTGGTCGGTGTTTTCTTGTCCGCCGTAGTAGCGTCGTCCAGGGTAGCCTTCAGAATATTTGTTGGTGAAGACGCTGCCCAGTGCTTTCAACACGTCTGGTGAGACGTAATTTTCACTCGGAATTAGCTCCAGTCCGTCAGTTTGTCGATTTTTTTCTGCTTTTATGAGTTGCTCAACTTGCTTATCTTTCATAGCTATACCTCCAATATTCTCATTATACCATTGACTAAATATATCATTAGTGATATAATCCAGGCATGATCAAAGATAGGTATCTCCAAAAAATCGGCAATTTAATTGCAGAAAATCGTCAAAAACAGGGTCTTACGCAGACACAGCTGGCCGAGGCGATTGGTACATCACAGAGCGCCATTAACCGGATTGAAAACGGGGGTCAGAATATTAGCATTGAAATGGTGGCGCGCATTAGTGAGGTACTTAATAGTAATATTGTGACGGTCAATCATTCAGGAAAAATGAATTTTAAAGTGCATGGTGGTAAAAAACTGTCTGGTGAGATACGAGTTAAAACAAGCAAAAATGCTGCAGTGGGACTGCTTTGTGCCAGCTTGCTAAATAAAGGAAAAACTACCCTCAGGAAAGTGGCGCGAATCGAGGAAGTTAATCGTATTATCGAGGTGTTAAACTCTATTGGTGTAAAAACTCGTTGGCTGGATGGTAACGATTTGGAGATTATGCCACCAGCCAGATTAAGGCTGGAGGATATGGATATTGATGCTGCCAAGAGAACGCGTACGGTAATTATGTTTCTTGGGCCGCTACTTTATCAGTATGCTGATTTTAAATTGCCATTTGCAGGTGGCTGCAATCTCGGTAAGCGCACGGTAGAACCACATTTGAGTGGCTTAAGGCATTTTGGCATGAGTGTAACGGCAGAAACTGATTATTATCATGCAAAAACCAATATCCATTCTGGCAATCGGACAATTCTTCTAACGGAGCGTGGCGACACAGTAACTGAAAATATTATTATGGCGGCGGCGCTTTCTCCAGATACGACGATTATTCGCAATGCCAGCCCTAACTACATGGTGCAAGATGTTTGCTTTTTATTGAAAAAGCTGGGAGTGAAAATTGAGGGAATTGGCACAACCACGCTGAAGATCACAGGACGTAAACATATAAATAAAAACATAGATTACTACCCAAGCGAAGATCCGATCGAGGCGATGAGTTTTATCGCTGCGGCAGTTGTGACCGATTCAGAGATCACGATTCGTCGGGCGCCAATTGAATTTTTGGAAATTGAACTGGCAACGCTGGCGGAAATGGGCTTGCAGTTTGAATTAAGCCAGGAATATTTTGCGAATAACGAAAGGACGCGCCTAGTTGACATCCATCTCAAATACTCAAAGATGAAGGCAGCCAAAGATAAGCTGCACGCGCTGCCGTTTCCGGGGATTAACATGGACAACCTGCCGTTCTTGGGGCTAATCGCGACAGTTGCCAAAGGGCGGACGCTAGTACACGATTGGAGCTATGAAAATCGAGCAATTTATTTCACGGAACTAAGCAAATTAAATGCGCAAATTGAGCTGGTTGATCCGCACCGGGTATATATTACTGGTCCGACGAAATGGAAGCCGGCTGATGTCGTAGCGCCGCCCGCCTTAAGGCCGTCAGTGGTAGTTTTGTTGGCAATGCTGGCAGCGCCGGGTACATCAATCCTGCGTGACGTGTATTCGATTAACCGTGGCTACGAAGAATTGGCCGCCCGCTTAAATTCCTTGGGTGCTGAAGTTGAAGTGGTTATTGAATAGTAATTTGTTTAGTTTCTGGTAATTTTTTTGGCTGAGTTTGCGACTTTGGAAAGAGGAATTTTAAATAATCTTTCATCATTCGAGCGCCAGAAATTATTGGCAAGTAGCTGCCTAATTGGTGATGAATGTGATGTTCTAATAATTGACCATCTTGTAATATAGTGGCGGCTTTATGCATGTTAACGTATAGTGATGAAATTTCTGCCTCGTAGTTTTTCCCTGTCACTTCCAAGCAGGCAATTGGTTGCACATCTGCTACTCCGCCATCGCTTGTGGAAATCAGTAGTTTTAAATTGGCAATATCTTTCTCCCATGACGTACCGCAGGCTTCTAAACCAATAATCGGCACATTGATAGCAATATCTGAACCGACCGCTAAAGCCCGACCTAACTCTTCGTCGTAATCTTGGATATAGTGAACTCGTTCACGTAGAACAGGGTCATGATCAATTAATTTTAACACTTCCAGCAGTTTCTGATACATTGTCGTGTCGCCCTGGTGGACTTTTCCCGCTAAGATATAATGCGCGTTATGACTAATAAGGATTTGGCGTAGCGTGTCGGGATTCTCAAAAGGCATATAAGGACGCTTATAATTTGCAAAGCGCCGCTTAAAATCAAACAATATTGCATCTTCTGGAATTTGTACAGGCTGATTATATTGATTTTTGCGCTTTGACAAGACTCGATTAAGTTCCAGGCGCCCATGTTTTTTCAAACATTTTATGTCTGCACTAAGGAGTTTATTTACCTGTTCAGTGAATTTCTCTGTTGGTAAACCAAACTTGTCTATGATGTTGTGTTCATGATACGATTGTAAGATTTCTGGTAGCACCCATGTTTCCAGGTCAATTCCATTGGTGATGGCATGAAACTTGACTTTGTCGTTGTTGCGGTCGCGGAAATTTGCCACTCGTGCGTGCAGTTTGCTGACGCCATTTTTGGCTTCGGTTAGCTCAATCGCCAAGAGATTCGGTCGTAAGCGGTCGTTACGAAATTGCTCCATCAGCCAGCAACGCACGGCGTTGCTTTTGAGGTTTGGCAGTACTAATTTTTCAAATTGCGAGCGGTGGAATTCTGGTTCAGCCGCCTGGAGCAGGGTGTGGTTGGTGTAGAGTGTGTGTTTGCGCACGTAAACAATTGCTTCATACAAATTCATGCCGTTGGCACATAGCTCGTCCAGTCGAGCCAACGCCGCAAAAATTGTTGCGGTTTCGTTGAGCTGGATGACGGCTGGCTTGATGCCGAGTAATTTCAAGGCTTTATAGCCGCCAAACCCAAGCGCCACTTCTTGATACAGCCGGTGATCACCCGAGCCTTCACCTTCGTACAATTGTCCAAAGTTTGGCTCTGAGATGGTAACAAATTGAGTTGAGCCGAGTACCTTTTTGAAAATACTTAAACTAGCATCGGGAAAGCCGGCGGAGCTAACCGAAACCTCATCAATATAATGAAAGCCATACTCTTGGGGCGAGACCTTCTCAACGTATTCAGTTTGTGCGAGGTCGGTAATTTTTTGGTGCAACTCGCTACGATAAAATGGCGTAACCACCACAAACGGTACCTCTAACTTTTCGGCCACCCGTCGAGTATCCGCCGCCAATACGCCCAAACCGCCGCCACCTTTGATGCCATTGGCTTGGTCATAAATCTCCATTGTCCAGTAGATGTATGGCCTGGAGTCAGACAACTGATGAGTCAAACTACTACGTTCAATGACGTCATAAAATTCAGAGGCGTCTTCGATGTCGTGTGGTTGGTATTTTGGTTTTTCTGTGTAAAAATATGAATCCATGATGCCCTTTATGGATGTGAATTATCATAACATTGGTGCGGGTGCGGAGAATCGAACTCCGATCTCAAGTTTGGAAAACTTGCATACTAACCGCTGTACTACACCCGCAAGCTTGTATCATTGTAGCAGAAAGATGCTATAATGTGAATACGCCCTGATAGCTCAGCTGGATAGAGCAGAGGACTTCTAAGCCTAAGGTCGTAGGTTCGAATCCTACTCGGGGCGCCATTTCATATAACAATAGGGGGTATATGGATGCAAATCGGAAACCGCAGATGACGCGGGAAATGGTGATGAGATTATCTGGCTCCAGGAATGGGTCAGTTGATGGATTTAAATCGTATGGTGCAACAGGCAGAAGTCTAAGCGCAAATCGCCAAGTAAACTCAGACCGGCGGTATATTGAGAATTATCGGACTTCCATGGCGGCAAATAACTCTACGAATATACGACGATTTGGCGCGGAAATGGGAATAGTTGCTCCGGCGAATAATACTGCCGATGGGCTGCTACCTAAGAACAATCGACAAATAAACGTCGTAAAGCCTTCTCGTAATAAAAATTCTGCCACATCATGTAGTCCTCGTCAGCCATTTAATGCTTCCAGCTCGCGACCAGTTTTTCGTGAGCCACCACCACGTCGTTATAATCCATTTGGGTAAAATAAAATCCTCACGGATAGTGAGGTTATTTTTTGGAGGGCCAGGAGGGGCTCGAACCCTCGACACCCTGCTTAAGAGGCAGGTGCTCTAACCAGCTGAGCTACTGGCCCACAATCTAATTATACGACAATCGATAAAAATGTCTATACTTTTATTATATCACAATTTTCTAGAAAAGTAAATCGCGACAAGACTTGGGGCGAATGATGGGGTTCGAACCCACGGCCTCCGGAGCCACAATCCAGCGCTCTAACCAAACTGAGCTACATCCGCCAAGATCCAAGCTCCTCGAATTATAACATACATCCTCTCTGTACTCAAGGCGATAAAGTTGCTATACTTAAGGGCAATGAAAGAACTAAACGGCTCAGAATTGGCGAGTTTTATTAAGGAGCGACAGGCAAAACAAGTACGTGCCCTACGTCAGGCTTGGTGTATTCAGCCGTGTTTGGCAATTGTGACGGATGTTCAGAATCCAGTTATCGAGACATATATGCGCCTAAAGCAGCGGTATGGTGCGGATATTTTAATTGATGTAGAGATTCATCGGGCTGCTGCCGGTCAGGCATTGGGGGTAATTGACGAGTTGAATCATCGGGAAGACGTTCAGGGGATAATTGTACAACTTCCAGTTAGCGATCTTGCACAAACCGAGGAGCTATTGGAGAGCGTTCAAAAAGAGAAGGATGTTGATGGTTTGTGTCAGAAATCGAACTTCCAAGCAGCAACGCCAACGGCGATAAGCTGGCTGCTGGCTGGATATGGTGTTGAGCTTAAAGGTAGAAAAGTAGCAATTGTTGGACGGGGACGTTTAGTGGGTGCTCCTCTGGAACGTATGTGGCTAAAATCTGGCGTTGATGTGACAGTTTTTGAGAAAGGCGATGACCTTATACAATTAACTAACTATGATGTCATAGTATCGGCGACAGGCGTACCAGGTTTAATTACTAGCCAGATGGTTAAACCAAAAGCAGTAGTTATTGATGCGGGCACAGCGTCGGAAGATGGGAAAATTGTTGGCGACGTAGCCGAGGAAGTGCGTCTGCGTAAGGATGTTGTCATTACGCCAAAAAAGGGGGGCGTTGGTCCGCTGACGGTGTCGGCGTTATTTGATAATGTAATTACGGCCTGCTTGAGAATTGCTAATCAGGCGAAGAATTAAGCAGTTTTTATTGCAGATTTGACCTGTTCGACAACCTGCCGTGGCGTAAGATTTGCTTTAACAATATAGCTATGTACGCCAAGCTCCTTTATCTCGTGTGGCGCCTCTTCCTCGCCGAGGTTAGTTAAAACAATGACCGGAATAGTCTTTCCCCAATCTTTAGCTCTAATATATCGCAGAGCTTCTGTCCCGTTCATCTCTGGCATTTGTAAATCTAGGAGAATGATATCTGGTTGGAATTTTTCGACAACTTCCACGCCAATTTGACCATTGGCTGCTAGTCGCACCTCAAAACCGTCTGATTCAAATTTCATGCGGTACATTTGGCTGATGGTTGGATCGTCTTCAATGATGGCAATTTTTATCATGCTTTAAGTATAGCATACAAATTATGGTATAATTTTTGGCATGGAAAAATACACAAATAATAAAGAGAAAGAGTTTCTGGGTGGCATCGATCTGGAAGCGAGCCGGAAATTAAATGATGAAATCGCAGAACTTACTAAAGAAGGCTATGATGTTCAGGTTGGTGAAAGAACGGACCTCGCGTATAAGAATCCAGAGAAGATTGAAAAAGTATATAGCTGTTTGAAAGATCGGTGTGAGAAATTCAATGAAGAACACCTTAAATTTCTGTATAATCATATGAGTATGGCAGCATTAGCTAAGTGTCTTGGAAAAATACCTCTGCTGGGACGCTGGACTGTAGATAAATGGAATGTAAGAGTTGAAGAAATCCTGGAGTATCATCGTGGCGATTTATTATATGATACTAATAAAACCAACTCATGGCCGTGGCATAATCAGCGCGGTTCAGCCTCAGCATTTTTGTCAATTGCTGAGGCGTATGCGCTAGCGGTCATCGATGACGATAAATTAGTATTTCCTGGTAAATATCCCACCATGAGCGGTCCGATAGATGAATCTCTCTTCGAAGAAAAGGTGAATGACAAGCCTTTAAGAGAGGCGATGATTGAAGCGCAGATGAACAGAGGGGAGAGTCGGCAGCAAGCTGAGCAGTCGGTAGATGAAAGATTGCAAAGCGTGCAAGAATTTATCAACGCGCCAGTAACGCCAAAATTTGCTGAGATTATTAAGTATTGTGCGGATGGAATTGGTATTCGTGAGCGAAAAGACATCGTGAATAGACATATGAAGAAGACGGCAGAGAGGGATGAAGACAGGTCAATTAACGATATGCTAATCATGAGCTTTGGCTGTGGAACGGCGCTGCCGACGCTGCAAATGATGAAAGCATTGAAGAAGGAAACTGGCCAAGCGCCAACAGTTATTTTGCTAGACCAAGATCCACTGTCACTGGCGGCAGCTCAGAATTTGGCGCGGCAAATGGGCCTGGAAGAGAATATAGAAGTTCATTGTCAGCGATTGTTTAGTAAGTTAGGCAGACCGTTGGGACTGGAGAAAGTTCTAAAAGGTCGACTGTTGGATATTGCGGAAGATTCTGGTTTACGTGAATATTTGCCGGACGTGGTTTATAGAAAATTAACAAAAGAATCGTGGCGATTCTTGCGAGGCGGTGGCCGGATGGTCACTGGCAATATGAATGAAAACCGTCCACAGAAAGAATTCCTGCACGGCTTAATGGGTTGGCTACCAAGGGTGACTATGCGTAAGATTAAGCGGAGCTTTGAGCTACTTATAGAATCTGGCGTGCCAAGGGAAGCTGTCTCTGCAGAAGTTGCACCGAGTGGTGTTTATACAATTTTTACCGCTGAAAAACCATAGATGATGCTATAATAGCATTAGCATGATGGTTCGAGCGTTAGTACTGGGCTTGATCGCGCTGATGGCGTTGATTTTGGGTATGTTGGTACTCAGAAAATCGAAACGTCGCCAGGGTGTCAAATGGTGGTTCTTTTTGGTCTGTCTGTGTCTGGGAGTATGGTCAGCTGGCCTTGAGCTGTTTTCCTTAGCGGATAATGCGATGGTCTTAGATATTGCTTCAAGGTGGTTTTATGTCGCTTCGGCGATTTTTTGTCCAGCGCTCGCCATTTTTACTGCCAAGTCATTTTTGCCGCCGACCAAATCGGTAAAAGGTTTTATCTATATATCTAGTGCAATGTTCGTTGTTTTTGCGATATACATTGCTTTAGCGCCAGAGTTCATTATTAATACTTCAGAAATTTACACGCCAATAGATTTCTCGCAAATTCCAATCAATGCCATTCATTACACAGTTTTTGCTATCTTTTTTATGACATTTTTCTTGATTGCAATGTGGTTTGGTTATAGGGCTTGGAAGAATTCTGATACTATTCGCCGTAAACAAGTTGCAATATATATGGTTGGTTTATTTATATCTAGCCTTCCTGGGTTTGTGGTTGATTTACTGCTGCCAGCGCTTGGGGATTATAGGTATATATGGATTGGGCCAGTGGCTACGGTTATTTTCCTCTTTGCGATTATGTATAGTATTGTGCGGTATCGTCTGATGGATGTAAAGACGGCGGTAGCTCGGAGCGTTTCGTACATGCTGCTATTAATTGCCTTAGCGGCTATTTATGCAGTTTCCGCGTACGTTATTTCAATTGTTGTCTTCCAACGTACTTTAACTGTTGATAGTCATGTCAGTCTGCTAAATATGATTTTGGCGCTGATTTTGGCGTTTTTATATCAGCCAGTCAAGCGGTTTTTTGACAAATTCACTGATAAAATCTTCTATTACGGCGAATATGATACAGATGCTTTTGCCCGCGAAATTAGTAAAATATTAACTTATACTGCGGATTTACAATTATTGACGCGGCGAGTTAGTAATTATATCGCTAGGGCGCTAAAGGCGGAAAAAGTGACATTTTGCATTCCAGAGAAGGGCATTTATGGACGAACAGGGCGTCGGCGCCTGTCGGTTATTGAAGAAGATGTACGTAGAATTATGGATTATTATCATGAACATTATGATTTTCCAGAGGTGATTTTAGCAAACCAAATTAAAGACCCGGAATTAAAGAAGATTTTGAATATTCACCGGACAAAAATTATTGTGCCACTTCTACATCAAAATCAGGAGGTGGGAATCTTATTTCTAGGTGAGCATAAGAGCTTGGGGTATAGTTCGCGGGATATTGAAATGTTGGAGTCAATCGCTAGTGAGCTGGCGGTATCGATTCGGAATTCGCTGTCGATGGAGGAAATCAATGAATTGAATAAGAGTCTGCAGCGAAGAATTGATGAGTCAACGAAAGAATTGAGGTTTAGCAATCGTCAATTACAGAGGTTGGACGAGGCAAAAAACGAATTTATTTCTATGGCGTCACATCAGCTTAGAACGCCATTGACTAGCATTAAAGGCTATCTGGACATGATTTTGGAGGGCGATTTGGGAAAAATTTCGCCAACACAACGGGCAGTTCTGAGAGAAGCATTCTCCTCAAGTGAGCGCATGGTGCGCTTAATCAACGATTTTCTTAATGTGTCACGACTACAGACGGGGCGGTTTGCCATCGATAAGCAAAAAATAGATATTGCGCGCGTTCTTCGTGATGAAATTTCGTTATTACAGGTTGTGGCAGATCAGCGTTCGGTTGAGCTGAATGTGAAGATTGATAAAAAGATACCACTGGCGACAATAGACTCTGAGAAGATTCGTCAGGTTATGCTAAATATGATTGATAATGCAATCTATTATTCTAACCCGCACGCAAAGGTGGCTATTACGTTAAAAAATAGCGATAAAGTAATTGAGTTTACTGTGAAAGACTCAGGAATTGGTGTACCAAAAGCAGAGCAAACAAGGCTGTTTAGTAAGTTTTTCCGTGGAGCTAATGCCAGAAAAAGACGACCAGACGGAACAGGTGTTGGGCTGTTCTTGGCAAAGAAAGTCGTTTTATTACACGATGGCGAGATGATTTTTGAATCAGAAGAAGGAAAGGGTAGTACTTTTGGGTTTAAGCTGCCAGTTCGCTAGCGAAAAAGGCTGATAATTCCAGAGATGATCAGTGCTAGCGAGATTACTGCTAAAATGACAACTCCGATTGCGCGAAGAAACTTTTTCCGATCAAAAATCCACTGTGATAGTTTGGAGCGGTTAGTTGCTGTAATTCGAATTACTTTTGGTCGTTGAGTCGCAGCATCTGCTCCGGTGTATTTTTTATTGCACCTTTTCTTCTGCTTTATCATGGGGTTATTATACATGAAAACACTCCCTGGGAGTAGGGAGTGTTTTGTCTGAAACTGAGCGCTTCAGATAAGATATGGAGCGGTCAATCTCTATAGTTGTCGCCGGCTAGCAACGTAAGCTAATCCTGCCGTCAGCAGTGCGCCAACTCCTAGTCCGCTCATTAACAGGTCGCTGGAACCAGTTTGTGGCAGGGATGATGGTGTAGCTGACTTTGGATTTGATGGCGTCGTTTCTAGGTTTGTTGGTGTCTGAGTTGAAGGCTTGGTTAGACTACTTGGGCTTGTTGGTGTAGTTGGTTTGGCTGGAGATGAAGGATTCGATGGCTTTTCTGGAACAGTGGGATTTGTCGGTTTTGAAGGCTCAGTTGGCTTATTTGGGTTACTAGGGTTCGTTGGTGTAGTTGGCTTGCTAATCTCAACAGTAGCGTCATCGCAGGAGTCTGGAGTGTTTGCATTTGGATTTGCGACGCCTGGCGCATCGACGCAAGCGGTATTTTTAATTTTACCATCCTGGGCTGTAGGGATTTTTGCGGTAATGGTAAAGCTAATAGATTGGCCGGATTTTAACTCAGCGATAGTGTGTGTCCATTTATTGTCTTTTATAGTGCCAGCGCTTGCCTTTACGAAAGTAACTCCCTTTGGTGCATTATCGGTAGCAGTAATATTTTTCAAGTCAGTTTCACCAGTATTGGTGACTTTAATCTGATAGGTAAATTCGGTATTGAGTTTGACAGATTTGTGCTTCTCGCCATCGACCAGCTTCTCGACTTTTACGCCCGGCTTTTTAGTAGTCGGCTTCTCGCCATCACCGATAACAAAGGCTTTTGTGCAATCCTCGCTGGTGACGGTTTTCTCTGAATCCTTCAAGGCTACAGTAATGAAGGCCTTCACGGTGTATTTACCTGGCTTGAAACCTTCAAACTTGCCGTTATCTGAGCTATAAACTTCATTATTTGCAGAGTCGTAGACTTTATACGTAACTTTCTTGAAAGTTGCGCCGTTATTGGCAGTGTATTTGACAGAGAACTTAAAACTATCTTGGGAGATTTTGTCAATGGAAAGAGCATTACACTGGTAAACAGGAGTTTGCTCGCAGGTTTTTTCAACTTTTACACTGGCTTCGGCGTGTTTAGTGCCTTCCTGAATCGCTGCGCCAGCGGTACTTGAGAAGGAAACGCTACTACCGCAGGTTAGACTATCAACAGTAACTTTAGCTTGGTAGGTGATGATGGCGTTGGTGTTTGGCGCGTAGTTACCAAGATTAAGTGTTTTATTGAATATATCGCCATTTAATGTCGTGCCTTGAGGATTGTTGCTGTTGGTGAGCTTTGTTGAGCCGTCAATATATGTCAGTCCGCTTGGTAATTTATCCTTAACGAGGACATCACGCTGCTCAGCCGTGCTGGTATTTTTATACTCTAGGCGGTATTCAATAGTGTCGCCAGGGTTAACTGTTATGTTCTGCTGCCAAGTAGTGTCGCCTTGTTTGCGAACTTGCTTGGTAAAAGAAAAATTCGGCTGACCGGTATTGGTGTTGCTTTGATTTGCCGTGCCCAGTGCGTTCAGTGCCGCTGGTAAGGATATAGCCATAATTGTAGCCATGGCTAATGTGTAAAATCGCTTTGGAATGCTCCGCAGCCAATCAAAACTTTTATGCATGCGTTTTCCTCCTCGTTATATGCCAATTTACGTTGGCTGATTAAATGCATTGAATGTAGCTATTATATACAAAATATTAAGAAAAGTCAATAACAGATGAGCGGTTTACATACTATAGACATTTTTATGATAATTTGCTATGATACCTGAAGTCGTGGCCTTATCGTCTAACGGTTAGGACACCAGGTTTTCATCCTGGCAATCCGGGT
>CAURVB010000010.1:0-25095 GCA_963528615.1 uncultured Candidatus Saccharibacteria bacterium
AACCAAATGCTCAAACAAATGGCAGACATCATGGTCAGCTGGCAGGTCGTAGGCGGAATATAGCTTGTGGATCATGGGTTTATTTTATCAGGGTGAGTGTCTCTATTTGTAAAAATCATCAATTCAGTCCCTGCTTCACCGCTGCCAAATAATACCGATAATAACTATCTGGATCTGAAATAAAAAACAGTTCCTCCATCTCGTCATTCTCGCAAATTTCAATATACTGGTCATTGGCATACGGTTTGATGAGGTGTGTAAATTCAAACTCGTATTCGCCGGAAATCTGCTTCAATTCTCCGCTTTGGTTGGTCGGATCAGTATAATCTGTCATTACCAGCGCGAAAAAGCGCCCGTTTTCATTGGCAAACAAATGAAATGATGTATCAGGACAAAGCGGCACCAGCGACGCCAGCTGGCGAATGTATGATGCGTCGTTAAGGATTGGAAATGCTTCGTTGATTATTTCTGGGAATAGGATATTTGGATGATTGTTCATGCGGTAACCTTAATTATAACAGGAAAAGTGGACAGTTTTATGACTTGTCCAGGTCGTATGGGTCAGAAGAGTCCGGTCAGGTGGTCTCGCAGGTCATTGCCGCTCATGATCTCGAACTTATTGTCCACAATGGTCTGACCGCCTTCATTCTGAGGCAATCTCCAGAGAACACAATATTTTCGTCGAACGGACCGTCAGTGGCCTTGACATGACCATAGCCAGGACCGTCTGGCTTGAGCATGCCTCCATAATAGACGTTTATCATGTCGCCAGAGCGCACAATCTTCGCTTCTTTCCCGTTGAACCAGCCGAACTGTTCCATGACAACTCCTTCTGGAGTCGGGCGAGATGATTATCTCGCGAAGTGGGACGTCTCAAGCCTAATGGCTTTGGGTGAAACGCCGACCTTTGTGGATGCAAAGGCTGATATATATCAATACTAGAATAAAACGTCAAGGGTTTTTGTCAAAATTATGGTATAAAAATGCCGCAATCTCTGTTGTGATTACAGTAGACTATACAATGTCGCAATAAGTTTTAGCTCTGTTCCGCTTCCCGCAAGGCTTTATCCGTCGCCATCATCAATTCTCGCACAACTTCGTCATATTCCTCAAGGCTAATCTTTAAGCATGTCTGGCAGCGGCGAATCAAAGGTGACGTTTCGTATCGAGGCTACAGTGTCAAATGGAGCCAGGTGGGGATATTGCGCTCGGTAAGCCGCCATAACATCGCCAAAAATCGCATCGTCCCACGAAAAACCAAGAGCCTCGGCGGTTTCCCTGACTATGTGTTCATTGTTCGCTTCGATTTCGATATACGGCGCTAGCCACGGCCACTCATCAATGACAATTTCGGCATCACCCAGCCGCCACGTTTCGCGTTTGGACTCCTGGAAAGAGGTATATGGTAGACCAGCGGCTTCTAGGATAGCGATGGTTTCTTCGAAATTATCAACGCTCACCTCGTGCTCTTTGGCGCCGTCAACGGATGGTTTATCAAACTGCTTGTAGGTCATCGTCACGCGGTCGCCCTCGTCGCGAACGCGCAAATAGCCTTTGTTCTGCTTCATTTCGGGGCTATCAATTGTTACTCGTCGCATTAGCCGCTCAGGCTTTTCGAATGATCCACCAAGAGACCGCAACTTCTGTCTAATCTCAGAGGTGTTTATATTGATAAATTTGGCTTCATACTCGGTTTTCATTGTAGCCACACTCCTTGTGCTAAGTTAGTTTACCAAAAATTACGCTGAGAGTTCACTAAAGTTACGAATTCTGATGATACTTACTGGTATTTTTTTGTTACTGATGGTCACTTCTGTGGAGTCGCCAACTGATAGATCAAGTATGGCTTTGCCAATAGGGCTGAATATTGTCAAACCTTTAATGTCGCTGCGTCCGCAGAAATCTTCAACATCAGCTAAGCTCCTTGGAATGCATATAGTATTATATAGCGTAGCTAAAGTAGAAAGTCAACCTTTTATAGGAGGCTAGGCGTGTTCAGTGCTAACTATGAAGCGCTTGTATCGTTTTTGAGTGCTTTATCCGTCGCTGTCACCAATTCCCGCACGACTTCGTCGTAATCCTCATATACGCGAAACCCGGCCGCGTACGGATGGCCGCCACCGCCGAAGTAGCCAGCCACGGTGTCGGCGATTGGTAGGTTGCCGCGCAGGCGGGCGGTCAGTTTGCCGTCGGGATAAGTTTTGATAACGCAGCTGAGCGCCACGCCCTCGACCAACCGCAGCTCGTCGCCGATCAGCGCGCCGGGGTTGTAGGCGTCGCTGTAGGCTTGGATCTCCTCAAAGGGCACGTGCACCAGCGCTAATTGCCCGTCCAGTAAATATTCGATTCGCTCAATTAGCTTGCCCTTATACGCCAAAATCTCTGGCGATTTTTTCATAAATTCGCGCCGCCGCTCTTCGATCTCAGCGTTGGATGCGCCCAGCTCGGTCAATTCGCCCGCCACATGGAAGGTCGACGCAGTGGTGTTTGGCGTGGTCAGTCCCAGACTGTCAGACATAATGGCGATGAGGAGGTTTTCGGCGGCTTGCTTGTTGATAGTCCAGCTGGCATGCATAAACAATTGGTACAATAATTCCCCGGTCGCCACCACGGTTTCTGATAGCATGGTGTGTTCAAAACTTAGTGTCGATTCGGCAGTATGGTGGTCGATAACCAGGACTGGGTACGTCTCCAAAAAATGCCGTACACCCGGCGTTTCCAAGACCTTGCTGAGTAACACGTCAGCGCTGGTATCAACGATAATAGCCAGGTCGGCGCGGGCTGGAAAATCGCCAACCACCCGGTCCCAGCCGCGGATATAGCGCAGATATTTGGGGATGTCGACCGGACAATACAACGTTACGGTTTTATCCAAATCACTCAGTACCTCCTCCAGCGCCAAGCTAGAACCCAGGCTGTCTCCATCAGGGTTTTCGGCCTGGATAATGACGATGTTATTGGCAGATTGGATGAATTGCTCGGCGGTATCAAACATGTTATCTATTATAGCAAATAGATTTCGGCATAAATTTAAGAGGCGTCTACTGCCTAATAATGATTAAAATATAGGTAATCGTGACGTATAAATTTAAATTATCACTAAACCATAAACATTTTTATAAATTATTATTGACAAAATATAAAGATTGTGCTAGTATGATGACATAAAGCCTGAAATATAGGGCTGGAAAGAGGAGTTTTATGGATAAATTTAAGAAAATCGGCATTGCTATCTCTCTGGGGATTGCCTTGATCGGTGGAATTTGGCTAGCATCGCCTTCACAGGCTGCTGGCTGTAACAGGTTTAACGTCGTTTACTGCGGTACAAATTCCCTGTCGGAATTGCAGTCGGCATATAGTCGTGCAGAAATTAGGTCTTTGTACAACCAATGGTATATCAATGACACCATGGTTCAGGGTGGCTCAAATATGCGCGAAGGCGTGGTTGACTCAAGCGGTAATATTACGGTTGATGGCCGAGTAGTTGCTACAAATGCAGTGACTGTGCAGGCTAAGGCTGGTACTCGTCAACCATCTCCACAGCGTACATACAGCGCAGCTGGTTATACGTATTACCAATATACGACTGGTCAGAGCTTCGTTGATGGCGTTACTAGCTATCGGGTGTATGCTTGGTTTGACGATGATGGTAAGTTCATCACTGGTGTCATTAAAGATTGTGGTAACCCAGTTTGGGGTCCACCAACGACACCTCCAGCAAAACCAGCATTGACATGTGATGTCTTGCAAACAACTGAGGTTTCTCGCGATACCTTTAAGTTCAGCACTAAAGCAACTGTTAAGGGTGGCGCGACAATCACCAGCTACACTTACGACTTCGGTGATGGCATGACTCAGACAACTACCTCATCTGAAATCCAACATACTTACGCAAAACCTGGTAACTATAAAGTCAAGGTTACAGTAAATGGTAAAGAAAATGGTGATGTCAAGAGGGAGAGTCCAAGTTGCGAAAAGACTGTCACAGTTAAACCTGAGCCAGAAATCCAAGTTTGTGATTTGAAAACTAATAAGTATCCGGTAACTATCAAAGAGTCACAGTTTGACGAGAAGAAGTATTCAAAGAATCCAAATGACTGTAAAGAAGCTCCTGCTAAGATTAAGGTCTGTGTGATCGAAAACGGTAAAAAATATATCGCCGAAATTAAGAAGGAAGAGTTTAATAAAGCAATCCATAAGGATTTGAGCGAATGTAAGGAAAATCCTACTACTCCTACACCTTCTCCAGAGTTGCCAACGACTGGTGCAGGTGACGTGATTATGTCAGCACTGGGTCTGGGTGGATTGACTACAGCGATTATCGCTTATGTAGTAAGCCGCCGCCAACTGTAAAAGGTTGAGCTGAGCATAAGAAAATACCCGTCATGATAAGGCGGGTATTTTTAAATGGGTTTTAGTGGTTTGGAAAGTTATAATTGTTTTCGGCCTTCCAGGGCGTGTGTCAGCGTGATTTGATCGGCGTATTCAAGGTCAACACCAACTGGTATGCCTCGAGCCAAACGGGAAATAGTAATGTTTAGCCCAGCCTCCTGAATGTATCGCTGCAGGAATAAAGCAGTTGACTCCCCCTCGACCGAGGCATTAGTGGCGATGATAATTTCCTGTACGTCGTCGGTTTTTATACGCTCAATTAGCTCAGGAATGTGTAGCTGTTCCGGTCCAATGTTGTCAATCGGTGAGATGACACCACCCAGCACGTGATAAGTGCCGGTAAACTGCCCTGTTCTTTCCAGGGCCACGATATCCAGCGGTTCTTCAACTACGCAAACAATTTGCCGATTCCGATTCTGATCAGCATATAGCGGCGAAATGTCATCATCGGCATCTATTAACGCAAATGTCTTTGGGCAAGTTTTTACTTGGTCGTGCAAGCGATCAAGAGAATATGCCAGTTGCTTGGCGGATTTGGGGTTGCGTCGCAACACCGCATAAGCATATCGCTCAGCTGTCCGCGGGCCGACTCCTGGTAAATTACCAAAATCATCAATTAAAGCCGTTAAGGCCTTTGGTAAAATGTCGATTGACATGGTATTAGAACGGCAAGTTTCCCAAACCGCCCATCAAAGGTTTCATGGTTTCTGCGGCTACTTCTTGAGCTTTTGTCATGCCATCACGAACCGCAATTTCGATCCAGTGCTCTAGCTCTTCGATATTTTCTAAATCGACCATCTCTGGGTCAATCTTCACTGACTTGATCTTTAACTCGCCAGTGATTTGTACAACCACTGCGCCATCGCCAGCTTCAACTTCAATAATTTCCTTACCTAATTGTTTCTGTGCTTTACGTAATTTTTGCAGCATTTTTACCTGATCAAACGCCATATTCCTCCTTATTTACTCTCATGATTATACCTTATTTTTGTTCGGATGTGTAGATGTAAAAACGGTCGGCGTCTTTATTGTGGTCATTGACAATTATGGATGATAAGTACTTTGAGTATGATTTTGGTATGGTGCTTTTTGCTGCGTGACTGACGTAAAGTGTCTGGCCAACGTGCTTTGGGGCGACGTGAATTAGAGAGATTTGATGATAATTGTGTTTTTGGAGTGCTTCGTAAATTGGCGATTCTTCCCTGCTGATTAGCAGCGAAAAGGAGTCGGTTGGTGCGGTGTTTTTCCGTAGCGCAGTCAAATCCTTATGGAAGCGTATGGCGGCTTCTGGGAAATAGCGATAGCCGTCAATGTAACGAAAACCACCGCCCATTGTCATGACAATGATGAGGATTGATATAAAAATCAGTCCTGTACCGCGAGCATATGGATTGCGCGGAAAAAGTCCATACCACATACCCATCAACGATTCGAGGCCGACCGCCAGTAGAATGAACAGCGGAATAATGACAATTGGCGTGAGGTGCGGCTGGAAGATAAGTAATGCAAGAGCCAGGATTAGCCACGACCAAATCATGAATGAACGGGCGCTGGCGATTTTTTGGAAACTGCGAATTAGGCCTAGTCCAATAAGAATCATGGCGCTAACATCCATAATTGGGGTGATTTGGTTACCAACAACTGATGGGAAAATACGAATATAGGTGTAATAGAGAGTTTTAAGATTGGTAAATATATCAAAACTCAGGCTTTTAATGCCAGCAAGGCTGTGGAATAATGTGTGAGATTTATAACAGAGAAAACTGAGACCGCAGCTTACTACACACAAGACAATAAATGGCAAGACCCAGGATTTACGGTGCTTTCTGGAGATAAGAAAATAGCGTGGATGTGGATGAAGAAAGGCCATGATAAGCAGCCCTAAATTTATATACCAAAAATACGGCGTGAATAGACTGAAGGCTGTCGTGAGCGCCAGACCGATTCGCCAAAGGGGCGCTCTGAGGGCTTTTTGGAGGATGAGTGTCGCAAATAATAGTGTCAGTGCGGTGTAGAAAATATATAAAATTCCAGCAGTCGCACTCTGTCCGATAAATAAGAATTGCCCGGTGGTGATCATGATGAGTAGTGACAGAATGGTTGTGGATGGCTTAAACCAGCGTTTGAGGAGGAAGAATATAGCGATAGAACTGATGATTGAAAGCAGAATGGCTGGCGCTTTAATGGTGAGTAAACTGACACCAAAAATCTTGAAGATTAATAGTTGAAGAACATGAAATGGTAGATTTGTAACAGCGAGACCGTCGATGCTTAAGTTCAAGTGATTGGTAGTGTTAACCGTGTCGATTTCCGCCTGAGATAGGCCGCCAGGCGCATACAGGGCAGAAACAATAACCGCTCCAATATACGACAACGCCAGTAGCGTGTAGCCAAAAATATAACGCCATCGGTAAAGAAAAATATCAGTAACTTTTTGCTTTTTCATTGGTATGATTATAGCACAATTCTATTCATGCTTGCGATCTAAACTCATGAAGCGGAGGCGTTCTGGGTGGAAGTACAACTGGACTTTACCGACAGGACCGTTACGGTGCTTAGCGATGATTAAGTCGGTAATATTCTGGACTTCTGGGTTGTCTGGTTCGTAGTAGCCTGGGCGGTAAATAAAGCTGACGATGTCGGCGTCCTGCTCGATGGAGCCAGATTCGCGCAGGTCGGCTAGCTGCGGAATTGGCGGCGTGCGCGACTCAACTGAACGGCTCAGCTGACTGAGGGCGATCAGCGGCACGTCGAGCTCACGGGCAATTAGCTTCAAACCGCGGGAAATTTCCGACACTTCCTGAACGCGATTACCATTGTGATTGCCATTGGCCTGCATCAGCTGTAAATAGTCAACGATAATCAGACCCAATTGATTTTCATGTGCTAGGCGGCGAGCTTTTGTGCGCATTTCTAATACTGATAGTCCTGGCGTATCATCGATATAAATTGGCGCTTCTGCCATCTCGCCCATGGCTTCTGACAGTTTAGCAAAATCATTATCACTCAAGTTTCCGGTACGAATATTCCAGCTGTCAACACCTGATGCGTCCGCCAGCATACGATCAACCAATTGCTCTTTGCTCATCTCCAGGCTGAAAAACAGCACCGGCTTTTTCTCGATTGTTGCCACGTTGTACGCCAAATTGGTCACCAGCGTGGTCTTACCCATGGCTGGACGAGCTGCTAGGATAATCAAGTCGGACTTCTGTAGGCCAGCTGTCATATTATCAAGGTCGCGGTAGCCAGTGCGAATTCCCCGTAAAGAGCCTTTGTTTTTACTAAGTTCTTCAATTCGGTCAAAACTATCCGTCAGAATACTCTCTAGACTGACCAAATCTTGTTTGGTCGACTGGTCGGATACGCTGAATAATTCGGCCTCGGCTTTTTCCAGCAGCTCTTGCGTCGTTGTTGATTCATCGTAGCCAAGCTCAGAAATGTCGCTACTAGCTTTAATTAAGCGTCGTCGCACAGCCGCTTGTGCTACCATTTCTGCATATGCCGCTGCATGCGCTGCTGTTGGTACATAGTTGGTGAGTTCCGTCAAATACGCCGAGCCGCCGATTAGCTCCAGCTCTTCTTTACGTTTGAGCTCATCTGTCAAGGTCAACAGGTCAACTGGCTTATGCTTTTCAAACAGGCGCATCATACCGCCGAAAATCAGTCCGTGGTTTTTATCATAAAAATCGCTAGCGTGGGTAATCTCGGCAGCGTCTGCCAAGACTTCCTCATCAATCAAAATGGCCCCGAGCAAGCTCTTTTCTGCGTCCAGATTTTGCGGTGGAATTTTTCCGCTTGGATTTCCCTTGTCTGTCATGAAATTTCCTCCAATTTAACCTCTTCACCGCCGCCCATCAGTTTAGCAATTTCCGCCAATTTCTTGTCCTCGGGCGGCTTCTTCTCTCCAATTATATCAATTTCTAGCTCCATTCCCGTCTCTGCGGCGATGATTTCTGCTAGTAACGGTCGATTTTTTGCATCATCCAGCTTTTTCTTGTAAAACGCACTGCCGGCAAAAATAGTCAGTTTATCTCCGTCAAACGCCCATTGACTTTTTTGAAGTAATGACGACAAGCCAACCGATTTTTCCTTGGCTTGTTCAATCACCTTTTGCCAGTCCAGCTCTAGCGGTGCATCAGATTTGCGTGATTTTGTGAATGATTTTTTGGCTGGTTTGGTGTCTTGGTTTTCGGACGTTTTTTTCACTGGCTCAGTTGATTTGGTACTTTGGCTTTTTGGTGGCTTTTCTGCTGACGACGCTGGCTTGGCTGGTGTCGAAATGACGGTTGGTGTTGCTGTGACGGCTTGGGCAACTGTCTTCTTCGGCCTAACTGGCTGGGCGTGATGCTGCATAAAAATAGTCAACAATTTCAGGTCTGGGTGCGGGTGGCGATCGACCTCGATGAGCTGCTGGATGAGCTCAACAAGGCCTGGGTTTGTACGCAGTCTGGCGCGAGCAATTGACAATAATTGATGTGATACCACAGTTGGACTGACGCCACTTTGTTCCAACTCTTGCAGGATTCTAAGGATATCAGCGCTGTCCTCTGATTGATATAAATCAAGCAATTTCTCCAGTGTGGCTGCGTCGCTTAAGCCTAAGTATTCAGTAACCATGGCGACGGTCAGTGGCTGGTCGGGCGTGGCTAAAATTGATAATTGATCCAGCATACTAATGCCGTCGCGAAACCCGCCGCGTGAGCGCTCGGCGATCAGCCGAGCAGCGTCCGCCTCGATGGCAAAGCCCTCTTTTTCGGCGATGGCCATCAGCTGGCGCGCCATGACGTCAACTGAGATGGGATGAAAGAAGAATTGTTGGACGCGGCTGAGAATGGTGGCGGGCAGCTTGTCGGCGTCAGTGGTGGCGAGGATGAAGACTACGTGTGCTGGTGGCTCCTCCAAGGTCTTTAATAGTGCGTTGAAGGCAGGTTTGGACAGCATGTGAACTTCGTCGATGATGTAGATTTTTTTCGGCGCGGAAACCGGTGCGATTTGGGCTTTTTCGCGCAGGGCGCGGATGTCGTCGACGCCGTTGTTGCTGGCGGCATCAATCTCAATGATATCCAGGTGCGATGCTTCCTCATCGTATGGCAGCTGATTGATCTCATGCGCTAAAATTCGCGCCACCGATGTTTTTCCTACGCCGCGCGGACCCGTCAACAAATACGCATGGGCGATTTTTCCCTGCTCCAGCGCTCGGCGTAAAATGTTGGTCACATGATCTTGTCCCAACACCTCATCCAAGCTGCGACTGCGATATTTGCGGTACAGTGCCTGACTCATTCCCTCACATTCCTCATGGGATAATTATAGCAAACTATACCTTGAGGCAGAAGTTAGCAAAAATGATTTCCGATTATTCGAGATCGCATGAATACAATTATTATTGTAATAATGGCGGTAACTATACAGGTTAATAGTAAGGCTCGAGATTCCTTGCCAATCTTTTCTTTCTTAATGATAAATAGCGATGTAGTTAGAACTACTATCCCCAGGATATATGGTAAGTATCGCGCCAGTACTATTGCGGTATTGAATAATATTGTGGTTAAGTTCATTGCGGATCTCCTTTACTGTGTTTTACCCCTACTCTCTATGCTAGCATAGAGAGTAGGGGTCTGGCCTCACGACCAGGGTGTCGAATATGTGAAGTTGTTCTGGTTCACGAACACTGCACGTACTCTGTGGACCGGTGAGTAAATCATCGGTGTGTAGTGTACGGTGGACACTGCTGCGCATACCGTATCAAAGAATATCTGTTGCGTGTATCCAGTATCCTGGACAGCTTTCAGATATCCGTTGCTGGTGTACTTGATCCAACCCGGGCTATACATGACAATGCGATCCCAGTTTGTCTTGCAGGTCGGCGACCACCTAACCTGCAAGGAGAATTCCTTGTTGTTGTAGACCTGGGTCGTTATCGCCCCGGTGCTGCAGCCCGTTGCGTCTGCGTCCCGACCCGAGCACCAGTCACCGTAGCATCCGACGGCGTGGGTGGCGGGTGAGGACAGCGTCATCACTGAGAACATGAGAACAATGGCAGCGACGAATGTCGCCAGTCGCTTCTTGTTGCTCATCATCAACTCCTCTGGTTGCGAAACGTACACCGAGATGTTCTCCCGGATGAGTAGAATTCTACTCTCTCTCGAAAAGTCAACCCTATTTTCTAAAATAATATTTTTTGTGAAAGTAGCATACTATTGGCAAAGGCCACACGGTTAAATAATGCTTAAAATAGCGTCAATTGCGTGCTGGGCAGTGCCAGTTCAATGTTGCCGTCAACCACCCGCGCCTGGTAGCCGATGAATTTTTTCACGTTGTATGCCAGTAGCTGCCCGTCATAATCGGCGATGAGGATCGGACCGATGATACTGCGGACACGTCCAGCCAATTGGTTCTGATCTTTCATCAGCACCACTCTTGTTAAATCAACCCCAGTGGTATGAAAATAATCTTCGCAAGGAATTAGCTCGGATTTTGGAAATGATACGCCAATCTTTTGCTCGATTTCAAGCAGTTTTTGCCGCAACTTTTCCTCACCGTCCGCGCGATCGAAAGGCTGTTTTATAAGCTCGAGTTTCTTATGAATCGGCATAGTCTCAACGATGCCGTCCAACCTGGCAATTTTCGCTTCATATTGCCGGGCGATCAGCGCCGAAGAAAACGTCTCCAGTTTCAACGCCAAGCGCGCTCCCTGTTCCAGTAGCCGCCGAATGCCGCGCTCTTCCTGCGAGATACCGACTTTAATCACTCCCGGCGCGAAATATGCCAGATAGACGAAGTGCGGGTTTTGATTAATCTTTTCCTGCTGCGTCGACACCGAATCGGCGTTATAAAATGCTGGATTAAAACCAGTCCGATCACGGCATTTCAGGCAGTTTTCATATTTGCCATCAACCGTGGCGGAATCTGGACAAATTTGGCTGCAATGATTTTCAAAATCCACCCAGCCGGTACAATATTTGGTCGAGAAGTCAAACTCGAGCGATAAATCTTGCCCAAACAACTCCCGCCGCTTAATCTCATCGCCGATTTGACAGTCGATAAACGGCTGATTGTCGGCATTAAAACTGGCATAAGCGATTAAAAAATCGTCTGGCATAGCACAATTATATCAAAAACCGCCCGCAGGCACGGACGGCTTAAAAAGCGAGAAACTACTTTACAGCGCCGCTTCGACAGCTGCCCAGGTGGCGTCAGGATTGTCTTCCGGGATGATGATGGTGACTTGGTCGCCGACGTTAATGCGGAAATAAGTGACGCTGGCGAGTAAAATGCGATATTCGCGACCGGAAGCTTCGACATAATAGACGCCGTCGTGTTGGACGAGCGTGCCGATGACTTGCTTGCGCGGTACTGGGCCGATTTGCTTATAAATAAAGCTGCCGTCCTCAGCGATGGTTAATTTCATCAAATCGCCTTCAACCAGCTTAGATTTCGAGGCATAATTAGCAGGAATCGGGTAATTCTTTCCGTCAGGACTGAGCATCATTTGCCCGTCAAACACGCCCTCAATAACCTTGCCGGCGACTTCATCGGATGGATTTTTCGGGGTAACGACTTGCCCGTCGTCGCCAACGATGCTAATTAAAAGTTCTTTTGCGGCAGCTAGGTTAGTTTCCGCCTCTTGAATAAGTGTCCGGAGACGCTTAACTTGTTTTTCTGGTAATTCAGACATGGTTCTCGCAATTCCTTTGTCTATTTTTATAATACTTACATTTATATATAACACAGCTTCCTGTTTATGGCAAGCCGCGATACACATTTTTCCCTAATTTTCCACAGTGTTATAAGATGTGAATAAAAAACTGTTGCAAATTTTACCCTTGCAATTGGTATATGATTCATGATATCAGCAATCAGGCGTATAAAAATCACCGCCCAAAGAGGACGGTGATTAAACGAAACAAATTGGCGTTATATAACAAATTATGAAAGCTCAACGCTAGCGCCGGCGCCTTCCAAGGTCTTCTTTGCAGCTTCAGCTTCGTCTTTAGAAACTTTCTCTACAACTGGTGCTGGAGCGCCGTCAACGATAGCCTTTGCTTCGCCGAGGCCCAAGCCGGTGATTTCCTTAACAGCCTTGATGACTGCAACTTTCTGAGCACCTGCATCCTTCAATGTGACGGTGAACTCAGTTTTTTCGTCAGCCGCAGCAGCGTCGCCACCAGCAGCTGGACCAGCAACAGCGACAGCTGCAGCAGCTGGCTCGATGCCGTATTCGTCTTTCAAGTGATTTTTCAATTCGTTAACTTCCAGAACTGTCAACTTGGTCAGTTCTTCAGCCAATTTCTTAATATCAGCCATGATATGTCTCCTTAATTATTGATTAATTCTGAGTTTGTAACATCTTCATAAGCCTCCGGTAAAGCGTTGCAGCCCGAGCGCATGTGCGCCCGGCGCGAAAAGAGGAGGCGTTGAATATGGTATGAACTCAGGTAAATGATTGATTGCTAAACTTAAGCCGCAGCTTTGGCTTCGATGCCGTCCAAAAGTCCGTGCAAATTGCCACCAAGCGCGCCCACGGTGTCGTGGACTGGTGAGAGCAATTGTGCCACCACTTCGGCGACAAGCTGGTCTTTGCTTGGTAGACCCGCCAATGCTTTGATGTCAGCCTCGTTGATGCTGAGGCCCTCACCTGAGAAACCACCAGCCAACTGCAGTGCTGGATGCGTCTTTGCAAACGTGTCCAAAACTTTTGCTGGCATGACCTCGTCTTCCGCGCTGATGGCGTAGACCAACTGGCCAACCAGGAGGTCAGTGTCGGTTTCTTTGTAGGTGTCGACGCCCTCTAGTGCTACGCGCACCAAGCGGTTTTTGACCACCTTGATGACCACGTTTGCCTCGCGAGCAGCCTTGCGCAACTCTTGTAATTCAGCCACGCTCAGCCCCTGGTACCGCGCAAATGCCGTACCTTTGGCGTCTTTCAGAAGCTCTGTTAGTTCAGCAACCAAAGTTTGTTTTTTATCGCGTGAAATTGCCATAAAAATCCTTTCTTTGATTGAGTTAATTTGTTATGTGCCAATTTGTTAACGTGCGGTAATGGAGAATCAAAAAACGTCTTTGATTCTCGCACTACCAAAGACGTCAAATAAAACTGTTAGTTTCATCCCTCGGTGGCATTTTTACATCTGTTTTTATACAAATCGCCACTGTCTTTGGTAATGTTCTTTAAGATTGTAGCAGAAATGACAACGGAATGCAAGCATCGTGATGATATTTCTTTCAGCCGGCAGATTGTAGCGCCGCATAGATTGCGGCTTTGCCTCTTCTCAGTATTACTCTGCGCTCTTCTGGAGTTAGCCCCCCTCGTATTCCGTACTCAGCCCGATCTGGGTGTTCCAGGGCGTCTCCTAAGCATTCTCGTCTCACTGGGCAACTGGAGCAAACATCTTTAGCCTCTCGTATAGCAGTTTCTCTTTTGTATCTTTTTAGCTCTCGCTCTGAATCGTCTGGGCTGGACTGGAAAAACAGTCTGTCAGCTTCTTTGGTGCCTAATTTTGTACATGAGGCGTCATCTCGCCAGTATGTGGTTTCTGATAGTGACATAATATTATCATTTTACAATATTATTGATATTAAATCAACTCTATATTTAAAAATACCCCGATTTCTCAGGGTATTTGTTTGTCCTTATGAGGCTATAATGAGGCCTCGACCTTTATGCCAGGACCCATGGTCGTTGTAATAGCAACGCTCTTGACGTAAATACCCTTAAGGCTGGCTGGCTTTTGGGCGTTCAGGCTCGCCAGGAAGGCGCGGGTGTTTTCTGACAGTTTATCAGAGCCAAACGATACTTTGCCGATGCTCAGGTGAACGATGGCTTGCTTATCGACGCGGTACTCGACCTTGCCGGCCTTGGCTTCAGACGCGGCCTTAGCAACGTCAGTGGCGACGGTACCGGACTTTGGATTTGGCATCAAACCGCGCGGGCCGAGTAGTCGAGCATACTTGCCAAGCTTCGGCATATATTGCGGCGTGGCGACCAAGATATCAAAGTTCAATTCTTCCTTGTCCAGCTGCTTCAGGAATTCCTCGTCGCCGATGATGTCAGCGCCGGCTTTTTTAGCAGCGGCATGTTCGGTTTCCGGTGCGAAAACCGCCACGCGAACGTCCTTGCCGGTGCCGTGCGGTAGTGCTACGGTCGAGCGGACGTTCTGGTCGGCTTGGCGCGGATCAACGCCCAGGCGAACGTGAATTTCAACGCTGGCGTCGAACTTGACCGGGCTGGTTTCAGTAGCCAGTTTCAGCGCTTCGTCAAGGCTGTATAATTTATTTTTCTCAATCTTCTTCGCAGCTTCCTGGTATTTCTTGCTGCGGCGTTCCAGGCGCGGACGCGTGATTGGCTTCGGGCCTTTCTTGACATGTGCTTCGGCGTCGTCGGACTGCGGCGTGGTGTCGCCAGCTTCTTTACGGGCTTCTTTTTCGGCCTTCTCGGCAGCCTCGTCGAGGGCTTTTTGGCTGCGCTTACCAGCCTTGGCGACGACGGCCTCGCGCTCGGCGATGACGTCTTTATCCTTGGTTTCGTGCGGCTCGCTGCTCTCAGGCGCGCCTGATTCAGCCTCGGCAATTGCCGTCTCAATCTCAGCGATTGTGTTCTTTTCGCTGACTGCTAGTTGTAGTTCTGCTGCTTTTTCTAGCAACTCGGCTTTCTTGGCCATACTAATCCTTTCTGTGGTACAAGCGGCGACTCACGACCTCTCGGGCGAATCTGCCTCCCAGCACTGATTTGATGATGGGTTAATTATAGCATATTTGCGGCAATAGAGACAATGTATTTGCTATTTGAAGATAGATATTATATAACTTAAGAATGAGTGAATTCGACGATGTTGTAGCTAATATTTAGCTTCCCTGGCCCATCTTAACGATGTACCTATTCTTTGCTAAACTAGTAATTATGGATATAACAATTACAGACATACAGGCAAGGCAAATTTTAGACTCACGCGGTAATCCGACAGTTGAGGCAGATGTGACTCTGAGTGACGGTTCCTTTGGTCGGGCGGCAGTGCCGTCAGGTGCGAGCACGGGGTCGTTTGAGGCGGTTGAGCTAAGAGACGGCGAATTGGCTTTTGGAGGCAAGGGCGTGCTTCGGGCGGTTGATAATGTCAATTCTGAAATTGCCCGGGTCTTAAAAGGAATGAGTCCGTTTGATCAGACGGCAATTGATGAAAAAATGAAGGAGTTGGATGGTACGCCAAATAAGGCGCGCTTGGGGGCTAATGCGATTTTAGCGGTGTCGTTGGCGGTGGCGAAGGCCGTGGCAAAATCACGCGACGTGGAATTATACCAATACGTCAATCATCTGGCGGGTCGTCCGACTATGTCTTTACCGATGCCGATGATTAACGTGATGAACGGTGGCCAGCACGCGTTGGGTGCGACTGATTTTCAGGAATATATGATCATTCCGACTAGTGCGGCGACGTTTGCTGACGCGGTTCGGATGAGCGCAGAAGTGTTCCATGTTTTGGCGAAAATACTGAAAGATGAGGGCTATCCAACGACAGTTGGTGATGAAGGCGGTTATGCACCGCATGTCAGAAATGGTAATATGGAGCCGATTTTGCTATTGACGCGAGCGATTGAGCGGGCTGGCTATAAATTGGGCGTGGACTTTGGATTTGCGCTGGATGTGGCGGCAAGCGAGCTATATAAAGATGGCAAATATAATCTGTTGACTGAGCATCGAGTGTTGTCGGCTGATGAGATGATTCGCACGTACAAAGCGCTGTTGGGGCGCGTGCCGGTACTTTCAATTGAGGATGGCTTGAATGAAGAAGCCTGGGAAGATTGGGAGAAAATGACAGCAGATTTGGGTCATTTTGCACAGCTGGTCGGAGATGATCTCCTGGTGACGAATGTCGAGCGATTGAAGCGCGGAATTGAGGAGAAAGCTGGTAACGCTATCTTAATTAAACCAAATCAAATTGGCACACTGACCGAGACTATTCAGGCTGTTTTAATGGCAAAGGATGCTGGATGGAATACCGTAATGAGCCATCGGTCGGGCGAAACTGAGGACGTGACGATTTCTCATTTGGCAGTTGGACTGGGTACGGGTCAGATTAAGACCGGTTCGATGTCACGTTCAGAGCGAATTGCTAAATATAATGAGCTGCTGAGAATTGCGGAAAAGCGTCCAGATTTAGAAATTGCCCATCCGTTTGTGAAGTAATTTTTAAAAAGACTTCCCTGATGTGTTTTGACGGGAAGTTTTTTATTGATAATTATTTTCTTATAAACTCGATTTCGCCACACTCACGGATGCGGATAATTTGCGACGGTTTTACTCCTGTTATGTCTCCAGAATCAACGTAGACGGCGACGGATTCATGGAAGTAATTGACCGCTTCGTTAATATTTTTTGCAGGTTTTTGACCGGAAAGATTGGTGCTGGGGGCGGCTAGATAACCAACTTTCTGAATTAATTCCGACAGGGGCGATTTTGAGACGGCACGAAATGCCAATGTGCCGTTAATATGTGGTATATGCGGCAAGAAATCAGGAGACACATTCACGATAATTGTTGTTGGGCGTTCTGTGGCTAGTTTTTGGTATTTTTCTTGTAGATGTGGTGTCAGCCCAGGGATATCGGTAATATCAGAGGTGAGGACGATGACAGATTTGCTCAAGGGTCTTTGCTTGACTTTATATAATCTCTCAATCGCCTTCTTCGACCCAGCCCGAGCCAGCACGCCATAAATAGTGTCGGTTTTAGCGATGATTAGCTGGTCAGATTGGAGAGCTGAGATAACTGCACTGTCTAAAATATTTTCTACAATCATTTTTCAAATTTTACCATAAAAATAACCCCGACAGATTCGGGGCTATTCTCCTTTTCAAATTAGTCGACGATTTCTACGCCCATTGAGCGAGCTGATCCAGCGACAACTTTCATTGCGCCTTCAATGTCAATTGCGTTCAATTGGTCTTTTTTAGCCTCGGCAATTTCTTGTAATTGCGCGCGAGTAAGCTTGCCGACCTTATCAACGTGCGGCTTACCGCTTCCCTTTTGGATGCCAGCCTTTTCACGAATCATATCGTCAACTGGTTGTCCAAGCGAATTCCAAGTGAAAGTTCGATCTTCGTAAACTTGGATATGAACAATCACATCCTTACCCATCATGTCTTTAGTGGCGTCGTTGAATGGATTGATAAAGTCCATCATGTTTAGTCCCCACTGACCGAGCGTTGAACCAACTGGAGGACCAGCGGTTGCACGGCCGGCAGGAATACGGAGTTTCAGATTACCAATAATTTTCTTTGCCATAGTTCTTCCTTATAGTTTGTAGTGCGTAACTCGATTATTATAGCGAAAAAATCGCTAAAACGCAAGTTAGACTTTCTTTACCTGCAGTGCGTCCAGCTCGACTGGCGTGTCGCGGCCGAACATGCTGACCATAACTTTCAGCGTGCCCTTAGAGGCATCAATTTCGCTAACTGCGCCATCAAAGCCCTTGAACGGCCCGTCAATAATTGAAACAACTTCGCCTTCTGAGAAGTCAATTTGATGCTTTGGCTCTTCGACGCCCATGCGCTTTTTAATCTTAGCAATTTCCTTTTCGGAGACTGGCGTCGGTGTAGTGTCAGCACCGACAAATCCGGTCACGCCCGGCGTGTTGCGGATGATATACCAAGTTTCATCGGTTAATTTCATCTCTACCAGTACGTAGCCTTGGAAAATCTTCGCCTCGATGATTTTGCGCTTGCCGTTCTTGATCTGGATTTGTTTTTCCTTCGGCACCATTACGTCAAAAATCTTGTCGGCCATATCGACGCCGTTGATGCGTTGGCGGATTGATTCGGCAACTTTTTCTTCATAGCCAGAGTAGGTGTGGATTGCATACCACTGTCGGCTGTCGTCATATCGTTTTGCGCTCATGTAAAACTCCTTTTTACTTCAAAATTTGATTAAAGCCCCAGTTAAAAGCGGCGTCAAGTAATAAGATCAGAACAATAAACACTGCAGTAAAAACAATCACAGCTGCGGTCATCGCCCAAGTGGCTGAGCGGGTTGGCCAGCGCACTAGCTTCAGTTCTTTCCAAGCGCCCTTGAAATAACCAGTCAATGTTCCCCGATCGCTGGTTTTCTTGGCCATTTTAGTGGCTGGTGATGTGACTTTTGATTTTGTTTTGGTGGCTTTTTTTACAGTAGTTTTTTCTTTTTTTGGTGTATCGTCGGTAGCTTTTATGCGACGAACTGTGGTTTTGCTGCTTGCCTTGCCTTTCTGTGCCATATTTTCTCCCAATTTAAAAAGTCTGTTTTTCACAGACTGTCAATAGTTATTGTAATCTATCCAAGCGAAAATAGCAAGCTGACTCAGATCTACCTACTATCATTTCTTAAACTCCTTTAGTTTAAACCCGAAAGTCGATCCATGGTTCAGTCGACTTTCCACTTCAATTTTACAGCCTAGCTTTTTCGCTAATTTTGCCGAAACATATAGTCCTAGTCCTGTACCCTTAGTCTCACGAGTACGGTAATCTTCAGCACGGTAAAACTTGTCAAATATTTTTCCTATGTCAGCTTTACTAATGCCAATTCCCGTATCAATTACCTTAAAAACTATTTCGCCAGTTTTATTCTTTTTTATAGATAGCGTTACAGAACCTTTTGGTGTGTAGCGAATAGAATTGGTGATGAAGTTTTGGATTAGCTCTTCCAGATAAAGCCGCGAGGCCTTGACAGACCCGAGACGTCCGCCAATATCGAGATTAAATGCCAAGCCTTTCTCTTCTGCTTGTGGCGAATATTCGGAGTTTATTTGAGCAGCAAGCTCTGTGATATTAATGATTTCTGTTTCATCAGCGATTCCCCGCTCGGCCCGTGACAGTGTACTAAGGTCATTAACCATCCGCGCTAAGAATAAGATTTGCTTATGAGATTCGTCAATAGCTTCGGGAATTTTCTTCATCATATTATGCTCAATGAGCAGTTTGGCATTACTGAGCGACCCTTCGGCAATGGTGATTGGAGTGCGTAACTCGTGGCTTACCACGCTGATAAATTCATCGCGCTCTTCTTCCAGGCTTTTCATTTTTGTGATGTCGCGCAGAATCAGCACGTAGCCATCGGGTGTCATTTTATCACCGCCCTGAACTGGAGCAAACGTCACTTCCAAGCGTACGTAATCTTTATCGTCAATTGGCATAATAATATCATCACGTTGGCGAATCGTTGAAGATTTGGTCAGCTCCTTAAAAACGTCAATTGGCTTTTTATTGGTTGTCTCTAAGTTCAGCACCTGGCTGATGTGCTCGCCGTCGATGTCGTTGTTTGTGTCAATTAGATTAAGAGTCGCTGAATTATAGGTGTTGATAATACCGTGCTCGTCGGTACTGAGAATCGCATCAGTAATATTATTTATAAGTGTAAGCATTCTTTGGTGCTCACTAATGCTTCTGCGTTTGCCTTCATCGGCAGCCTTGCTATCAATTCGTGCCAGCAATTGATGTAAAATAACCGTTATACTACCTAAGATAACACTAAGAATAATCAACAAAATAATGAACACCCACATGGCTTAAGTATAGCATAAGCGTATATATTTCTATACGTGCGGTGAATATTTTTTTAGTTCATTGCGGTGGATTTTATAATGCGGGTCAAACTTTGCAACTTCCGCCCAAAACCTTGTCGAGTGGTCCATATGTCTGGTGTGGCACAATTCGTGAATGATAACATAATCAATAAGCTCAAACGGCAAATTCATCATACCAATGTTCAAGCTAATCGTTCCTGACGAAGAACAGCTCCCCCAGCGGCTTGAGGCGTGGGTTATTTTACAACGAGAAAACGAAAAGTCGTGTTGTTGAGCTAAGAAAGATAAGCGCCTGGGTAGGTATCCTTTCGCTTCTTTTCGGAGAGCAACGAGAATTTTGGCGCGGATGAGTTGTTGGTTAGCGACGGATTCGATTTGTTCGGACCGGTTAATTTCTGCGATGATTTGTGTGCCAAGGATTTTTACGCTGGAGGGTTTGGGAGTTGGCTGGATTAGGAGATGGTGGCTTTTGCCAATCTGTTGATTTTTTATGTAGGAAAAATTCACTTGGTGCTGGGAGACTAGCTCGCGAATTTGCTTGCGTGAGGTTTTAACAAGCGTCTTTGCAGCGAGAATTGGCGCATAAAGCGGCATGGTAACTCGCAGACGACCATCTGGGGCAATCTTCAGGCTGATATTTTTTGCCAGACTTTGTCTTTTGACAACAATTTCTCCGAATTCTGGATCGGTAATGACTGGCATGGCTATCCTATACTAATACGATTGGCGACAGCGCGGCGTGGTGTCTCAGGACGACTGGCGCTGAGCTGCTTGAGGACGGTACGCGCTTGGGTACTAAAAGTGTGGCGACCGCTAATGACAATATACGATTCGCTGCTGTGTGGTGCGGAAAATTGCTTTAATCGGCGGTCGAAGGAATCATCGTTTCCGTTATAGACTTTTATCCAGCGTCGTTTGGCGGTTACAGAGTCGGTTTGCACCCACACGAAAAGGACTTTATAGCCATATTCTCTTGCCAGGCGACTAATACGCATGCGGTTGTTGCGCTGATCGGTTGCGCCGTCTAAGATTATTGTTTGTTTGGTTTTTAAAAATTCTTCTAAGATTGCTAATGTTGCATCTGAGGTGGTTTTTGTGTCATCAGTGAAAACCTCAAACTGGCGAGAACTTACGACAGGAGCATTAAAAATCTTTGCAAATTCTACCGCAAATTGTGTCTTGCCTGAACCTGGCGCACCAACCATGGCAATGATATGAGGGAGCGAAGGTGATAGAGGTTTCATATGGAGAAATTATAGCAGATTTTTGACTAATAAAAAAGATTCCCTTTTTTGTGAGAATCTTGGCAGGAGTGGAGGGACTCGAACCCCCGACACCTGGTTTTGGAGACCAGTGCTCTAGCCACCTGAGCTACACTCCTATGACGTACATTTTAACACGAATTTGCCTTGTCGCAAACGCTAAAATTGTGAAAAATAAAAATTTCGTGAAAAAAATACCAAAATCCCTTGAAAAAACATAAGCGTCGTCCTACAATGAAAACAGAGATGAAGATTTTAATGCTTGGGTGGGAACTTCCTCCGCACAATAGCGGCGGACTTGGTGTGGCTTGCTATCAGATGTCGAAAGCTCTCGCTGCCCAAGGTGCTGATATTGATTTTATTGTTCCCTATCGAGCGCAGCATCCAGGAATTGATTATATGAATGTCTATTCGGCAACTCCATTGCCACCAGATTATTATGATTTGGGTGCTTATAATAACGGTTCGCCAGAAGATCGGGAAAACGCTCAGGATGAACATGGACTTTCTCCAATGCGTGCTGTCCAGCGTCGTTATGGTAAATTTGTTCGGAAATTTGTCCGGAAACATCGTCCTGATGCAATTCATGCGCATGATTGGCTAACGATGGAGGCTGGGATGATTGCAAAGGAAGAAACTGACGCGCCGCTGATTGTGCATGTGCACGCGACAGAGTTTGATCGCTCGGGTGAGCAGTTGGGTAATCCTATGGTGCATGAAATTGAACAGCAGGGCTTGTTGATGGCGGATCGGATTATTGCCGTGAGTCAACTTACGAAGGAGATAATTGTTAAAAATTATCATATTCCGCCAGAAAAAATTGAAGTGGTTTATAATGCGATTGATTTGGCTGACTTGCCACCGCACAAATATGACACTAGCACCTATAGGTATTTGGAAGAGTTAAAGCATGATGGTTATACGGTCGTAGGCGCATTGACCAGATTAACGGTCCAGAAAGGTTTGACATATTTTGTGCGGGCCGCAGCCAAGGCGCTCAGTAAGTATGAGAAAATTGTCTTTGTGTTGTCTGGCAATGGTGAGCAACGCGATGAATTAATTGAGCTAGCGGCGGATTTGGGGATTAGCGATAAAGTGATTTTTACTGGTTTTGTTCGCGGAAAACAATGGCGTGATGTTTATTGTTTACTTGACGTTTTTGTGATGAGTTCGGTATCGGAACCTTTTGGCCTGACGGCTCTAGAGGCGGCACACCACAACACAGCGCTGTTGATTAGTCGCCAATCTGGTGTCGGTGAGGTGCTGAATAATATCATGCGATTTGATTATTGGGATGTGAATAAGCTTGCGGATGAAATTGTTAATATTGCTGAATCCCCCGCCCTCCAGCAGTCTTTGAAGCAAAACGTCAAACATGAATATGCGAAAATCTCTTGGCAAGATGCAGCAAGGCGGTGCTTGAAGTTATATAAAGGAGTAATGACATGAATAAATCTCGAGGCATAACTTTATACTTACACGTACATCAACCGTGGCGAGTGCGTGAGTATAGTGTTTTTGACACAGCTTGGCGACATGACTATTTTTCTGGTGGCCAAAATCCAGCTCAAGATAATCAAAAAATATTCCAGAAGGTTGCGGAAAAATCATATTTGCCGATGAATGCCCTGCTTGAGAAATTACTGAAAAAATACCCTGATTTTAAGTTGTCATTAAGTTTTAGTGGTACATTTTTAGAGCAGGCCGAGCAGTTTAATCATGAAGTGTTAGAAAGTTTCAGGTGTTTGGTGAAAACTGGTCAAGTGGAGATTTTATCAAGCCCTTATCATCACAGTCTGGCATTTTTCTACTCACGCAAGGAATTTGAAAGGCAGATTGAGCTTCATCGCTGGAAAATTCGTGAGGTTTTTGGCGCGGAGACGCGTGTACTAGCAAACACAGAATTGGCGTATAGTGACGATTTGGCCAAATGGGCGGAGCGATACGGCTTTAATGGTGTGTTGGCTGAAGGCTGGGACCCGATTCTAAATTGGCGTAGTCCTAATTATGTCTATCGGCCGATTGGTACGGAGAAAATTGGACTGCTGCTTAAGAATTACCGATTGAGCGATGATTTGGCGTTCCGATTCAGTAACCGAAAATGGGTTGACTGGCCGTTGACTGCAGATAAATTTAATACTTGGGTAACCGATTCTGTTCGTTATGCAACGCTGCTTAATTTGTTCATGGATTATGAAACATTTGGTGAACATCAATGGGCAGAGTCTGGTATTTTTGACTTTTTCGAAGATTTTGTCGGCAAGTGGCTAAGCGTGGCTGGAAATACTTTCTATACGGTCAGTGAAGCTCTGGCGGCTAATGCGCCGGCGGGCGAGATTAGTATGCCATCACCGGTAACCTGGGCAGACTCTGAGCGAGATTTAACGGCCTGGAATGGCAATAGTCTACAGAAAGAGGCCTTGCGATATGTTTATGAATTGCAGGATGACGTTCTGAAAAGTGGCGATGAGGCGCTGATCGATGATTGGCGAAAACTACAAACATCTGACTACTTTTACTACATGGGGACTAAGTGGTTCACCGACGGCGACGTACACGCTTATTTTAGTCCGTATAATTCACCATATGACGCGTTTTTGTACTACATGAATGCTATTCGTGATATGCGCTCGCGGCTGCGAAAATAGGAATATCTTCTTGGGTAATAAAAAACTCCCTTTGGATTTGAGGGAGTTTTTCCGTGGCTTCGATAAATCTAGCTTTTACGAGCCTTAACTTCGTTACGACCGAGATTCTTCTTTGTCTCGGTGTAGGTTGCGTGCTTTCTCGCAATTGGGTCGTACTTTTTCAATGTCAATTTTCCCTGACCTTTGGTGGTGCGGTTTTGGGTATTAACAGTAGTGTAGTAAGTTCGGTGGTTGCTCAAGTTACTCACCAAACCAATCAGCTTTCGTTTCGTATTCTTCTTTGCCATCTCTTTACTCGTTAGATTTTATAAAACGTCTTGGCTAATTATAGCATGTGTGGAGTAAAAATGCTAGCGTGGACGTACAGTTTTGTTATAATTTACAGTTTATTATAGAGAATTGTCAATTTTACGCAGGATTCTAAGAAATTTTGGGCCTATGCTTGCTTATTTTTTAATATGACATTCTGCTCTTCGGGCGTGAATCGTCTTGATTCGCGCATTTTTTGGTAAGCCTTGTTGCGCGTCCAGGCGTCGATATGTCCGTTTTCCAACTCAGCCAGCGTCAGCTCAAAGAAGTTAACCGCCGCTGTAGCGTACAGCCAGGCTAGCGCCATTTTGACGTAATAGCCGTCATGTTTAACGTTTCGCAGCGCCGCGAAAACCTGGTCAATGTGTACTTCATCTAGGAAATTAGTCATCAGCGAAATCACGCCGTAGCGCACCGTGAACTCGGCTTCGCTCCGCAAGCATTCTAGTACAAAATCCCACCAAATATCGCCAGCAAACCGCTGCTTTTTCTCGACAAACGTATCAATGTGCGCCCACGAATCAATGTGCGGCAGGTATTGCTTGGTTAGGTTAATCGCCGTTTGATCATCAAGCCGAGTGTGCGTGATCAGCAGCCCGCATAGCAACACGTATTCAAATGATTCGTTCTTGGCAGTTAGTAATTTGCTAATGTCCGCTGCGCTCATATTAGGTGCTAATTTCCTCGCCAACCGCCGTAAATCCGGCACGCGCACGCCGATGACCGGCATTTTGGTGTTGACGATACGTTTGTTAAAAGCGGCGTAGGATTCGTTGCCTTGGGCAAAGTCTGTTAATCTATTCAAAATGTCGTCAGTCATGTAGTTAGTATAGCGTAATCTATAAAAATAAGCCCTACCGGTAGGGCTTATTGCATCATACAATGGAGCCACGATCGGGGCTTGAACCCGAGACCTCATCCTTACCATGGATGCGC
>CAURVB010000011.1:0-24137 GCA_963528615.1 uncultured Candidatus Saccharibacteria bacterium
GTATTTATTAAACTCGTCAAACGATGTAATTTTATCAAACTCAGGTCTACTTTTTATCAATCTTTTATCTCCTTAAACCCAATTTGCTTTTTCGTGTCTAGTATCTATAGCTCCTCAACATTCACCCGCCTCTGCTCCGTCGTATCTCGCTCGCGCACGGTGACGGTGCCGTCCTCCAGTGTCTGGAAGTCGATGACCACGCAGTGCGGCGTGCCGATTTCATCCTGGCGGCGGTAGCGTTTGCCGATGTTGCCATTATCGTCCCACATCACTCGGCCCGGGTTGGCTTTGGCGAGCTGGGCGTAAACTTCGCGGGCTTTTTCCACCAATTCTGGCTTGTTTTTGAGTAGTGGCGAGACGGCAAATCTAACTGGCGCCAAGTGTTCTGGCAGTGCCAAATACACCCGCTTTTCACCGTTTTGCTCGTCCTCACGGTACGCACCCGACAGTACCGCCATCAGCGCCCGCTCGACACCAAACGACGGCTCGATGACGTGCGGAACAAATTTTGTGTTCGTCCCCTTGACGGTGTATTCCATGCTCTTGCCGCTAGCTTTTTCAATATTTTTAAGATCAAAATTCGTACGATATGCAATTCCCATCAGCTCCTCGCGGCCGATCGGATAGTCGTATTCGATATCAATCGTCTTTTTACTGTAGTGTGCCCGATCTTCAGCTGGCACATCCAGCTCGTGGATATGTTCTTGTTTCAAACCCAGTTCTGTCAAAAACGCATGCGTCGCCGCAAGTAGTTCATCAAACGCCTCCTGCCAATGTTCAGGATCGACGAAATATTCAATCTCCATCTGCTCAAACTCGCGAGAGCGGAAGACAAAATCGCGCGGCGCAATCTCATTACGAAAAGCTTTACCCTGTTGAGCGATGCCAAACGGTAAATTGGGGTAGAAACTATCAACGACGTTTTTGAAATTGGTGAAGATACCTTGGGCTGTTTCGGGACGGAGCCAAACAGTACTTGAACCCGTAGCTCCTCTTAGTTTTGTATCAACTGGTATAACTATTTCTTCCTCACCAGAAGACTCCAGATGATTGATTAAACTATAAAGTTCTTCTCTATTAGCATATATATTAGCAACTATGTCTGCCGATGGACCAATTTTAGTCTCAAACATCATATTAAACGTCCGTGACTTGCTCAGCGGATTGCCATCGGGGCTCTTGATGCCTTGTTCAGCAATTACTGCATCCATCTGCTCCATGGTCATGCCATCAGCGTCAACGCCGTTGTCCTTGAGAATATGATCGGTGCGGTAGCGTCGGTGATTAACCGTGTCTTCACACAGCGGATCGACGAAGGTATCCACATGCCCACTCGCTTGCCAGACCTTCTGATTCATCAAAATCGCCGCATCAATGCCGTACATATTGTCGCGCTCATCGACAAACCGACGCCACCACAAATTCATAATATTACGCTTCAGCTGCACACCCAGCGGACCGTAATCCCACGTCCCCGAAAGACCCCCATATACATCCGACCCTTGATAAATAAAGCCGCGGCGCTTACACAGGCTGATAATATCTTCCATTTTTGATTGACCCATCACACAACCTTTCTCCATGTTGGCAACATGGCGATTCATAATTATTACTTAAAGTATACCATTTTTATGGGCAATTTTATACCGCCGCATGCTGCCGCGCTGCCAGCCAGCAATCATTGATCACCTCAGTTATCCCGCCAATTTGCGCCACATTCGCCAGCGGCTTCGCTTGGATGAGCCGAAGCAGCTTAATGGCGTCCGCCGACAGGTCGCCCTGCTCCGCCAGCCGCAGACCCTTTTCCGCACTATCGTACATATATTTTTTATCGGGCGACAACGCCTGAGCCGCCACATCGGTGCGCAGATTCAGCTCATCGCCTAGCAGACTAGCATATTGCACATAAAACCACGTTTCAATCAGCTTTTGGTTAACTGCCGGGTTATTTAATTGCTCTAATACCTGGCTTAGCACAAAATACCATTCCGGCTCGTCAATGTTTTCGCTAGCTGTTGACACCAGCTTCATCGCCGCGTAAGCGAATTGCATCCGCTCGTAATCTTCCAAAATATGCCGATAAAACGCCGCCAACCGCGCCGAGGTCAACAACCCCAAATCTCCGCGACCGGAACGAATCACCACGTCGCAAATCGCAAATAATTCAATGCCGCCCGCCAATTTCGACCGCTCGCGCCGCACACCCTTAGCGATAACGCTGCGCCGGCCTTTCGGTGTCAGTAGTTGCAGCACCCGATCCGCCTCGGCGTAATTCGTCCGCCTCAGCACAATCGCTTTTAACCGCTCACTTTGCCCCATCCAAAACCTCGCTAAAAACTGACCGCGCTTCATCCGGGCGCATTGACGCCTTATCCAGCAGCGCTCTCACGCCAAACGGCCGCAAATCCGCCAAATTAACACCCGCATTGCTGCAAACCACGATCGGTAATCTCGCCAAATCCGCATGCGACCTCAGTTCATTCAGTAGCGCCACCGCCGTTTCGCCCGCCAGCAGCATATCCAAGGCGATCGCATCCGGCCACCAATTGTCAATCATTTCCATCGCCTGGCCGCCAGAAACTACCGCCCGCGCTTCCGCACCAACCGCCTCCGCATATCCGCATAAAATATCCGCCCAATTTTTATCATCCTCGACGATCAGTAACTTTTTCATAGCAAGCTCAGCTGCCGGCTAATCGGCATTTCCACATAAAATGTCAATCCATCCCGATGCCTGATTAGCCCAATTTGGCCGTTCATCGCCCGAGCAAATTGGCTAGCCACATAAATCCCCAAGCCGCTGCTTTCCGGCCGCGTCCGCACCGTTTTTCGCGCGTCCATCTCATCAAGCAGCCGCCGATACTCTTTCAAACTCATCATCGGCCCAAAATCGCGAACGCTTAGCCTCACCGTCTCTTTGGCCGCCGTAACCGATACTTTTATCTCTGAGCTGTCCTCGGTATATTTCAAAGCATTGTTTAAGAAATTTGCCAAAATCCGCCCCAATAATGTCCGATTTGCCAAAATCAATCGGCTATTCCGCCCGCCCCGAGGCCAGCTAATTTTTCGCCCGTACAGCGCTGCGTTAAGTCTCGTCTCCGCGGCTATTTGCTGGCATAGCGCCAACGGATTAACTGGTTCCAGCGGAAATAATGACGGCGTCAAATTTGCCGAATTCGCTAGATCAGTTGTCAATTGCAACGCTTGCTCGGATGTCTGAATAATCCGCTGCTGGATCTGTTTTTTATCAGCTGCGCTTGTCAAATCGTCGTCCAGCAGTAGCGCCATCTGCCGAATTAAAGCCAGCGGCGTTTTTAACTCGTGCGCCGCCACTAAGACGCTCGGCAGCCCTCCAAAACCAGCATCGCTCCACTCTCTACCTGCCATACATTTCTAGTATAGCAAAACTTGAGTTACTTTTTCTATTCAGCAATCTTCACTGTGCCCAATATCGTCTGAAAATCTGGCTTAAATGTGTCGGCGTCGGTTGAAAAACGAATAGTCTTGTCACGAACCTTCATCAATACAGTTGAACCACGCAAATTCTTATCAAATGCACCATCAATCCGCGTTGCAGAAATTCCATTAAACTCAGTACTACTTGAAGTCAGTTCACCCTTCTTCAATCGCGACTGATACTCATTCAGTACCGCATCCATATCCTTGTTAATAATTTCCAGCCTCAATGCAAATCGACTTGTCTTACTAACTGTTGATGGAACCGATATTGGATTTAGGTAAGCTTTATAGTCGCCCCTGTTGCTACCATCATTTTCTATATACACGCTCCAAGTTTTTGGATACATAAACGACACGCGACCGTACTCACTTGGACCAACAAACTCAATCCGCGGATTCTTAGCCTCTTCAGAAAACTTCTTCTGATCAATTTCCGCCTGTTCACCCTTACCTTTAGCGACTTCAATAGCCACCTTGCTATCAACATTATTTTTCTCGTGGGAATATTGCATGTACGCCCAAATAGCCAGCGACCCAGCAATCAGAAACAGCACCAAACAGCCGAACGTGCCGACCATCCAGCCATTCACCGAACCCTGTTCTCTCCTATATCTCATATTCATATTTTCAAGTATAGCTTATGCTTAGAGCGATGTAAAGTCCATCTCACGCGCTAAAATCCTCGCTAATCACTGTAATTTCGTGCTGCATGCCGTCTAGTGCCGCCGTAATGTCTTTCGCCAGCTGCCGCGCCTCAATAAACCGCTGCTTGGCCTCGTCCAGGTTAAACTCCTCACTCTGAAACCACGCGATGCGCTCGTTCAATTCTGTCATCATTTGCTCAATCGTTTTCTCATCCGTTTTATCGTTTTTCACTACTCTCAACCCTCGCTTTCATAATCATATCTTTTGTTGTAATCTTTACAATACTACCAATTTGACGATCGCCGCTAATCATCGCGTAACCGCGCCGCAGCACCGTCTCTGGGTCGTATTCAGCGATAATCCGTTGTTGCGACAATATCGCATTTTTAGCAATGTCAACGCGGTGCGACCACTGTTCGAGCGCCGCTTGTTGCGACATTGTCGCACGTAAACGACGCTCCGCAATCTGCCGCTGAATCACTTCTGCCACACTACCCAGCCGCAACTCCAACTGCCGCCTCAGGTCATGTTTATCCGGAAATAGCAGCTGCGCAGCATTACTCGGCGTGGCCGCTCGCACATCAGCCGCCAGATCGCACAAACTCTCGTCAACCTCGTGTCCGATACCAGTCAGCACCAGCACGCGGCTACCAGCCACCGCTCGCACCAAGTGTTCGTCATTAAAGCTCGCCAGGTCCTCCGCGCTACCTCCGCCGCGAATCAGCACAATCACCTCTGGCGGCTCCGCCAGCTGATTACAATGAGCAATCGCCCGCACCGCCTGATCAGCCGCGCCATCACCCTGAACCTTAACATTAGCGACGATAAACTGCACCCCGCCCCAGCGCTCGCCAGCAATTTTCATAAAATCCGCATAGCCCGCCGCCTGAGTGCTAGAAATGACCGCCACGCGGGCAGGATATGGCGGCAAGGGACGCTTCCGTTCCGTATCAAACAACCCTTCAGCCGCCAGCCGCTGCCGCAAAATATCAAAACTCCGCTTTAGGCTCCCCTTGCCCAGCGGATGAATCTCCTGAACTTGTAAATTAAACCTACCGTCGCCTCTCAGGCTTGGCATCGCCCGAACCACCACTTTCATTCCATCCTCGATTGACATCCGCAAATTACTAAAACCCACGAAACAATTGACCGACCCATCCTCATCCTTCAGAGTAAAAAACGCATATTTTGGCGGATATGGCTTAAGGCTAGCAACCTCGCCCTCAACTTCAACCGCGCCGTTAAAAGCCGCCTCAAACGTCTGGTTAACCACCGCCAGGAAATTGCTGACGCTAAATCTGGGGGTCATTCGGTTTGCCGTATTTAATCAATGAGTGCTGGTAAAAAATATAGCCAAAAATAATCGTGCCAGTCAGTAAAATCGCCCTCGTTAAAATAATTCCGGCAATCGCCAGATCTGGCGGCGTTCCTGCCATGCTTAAAAATATAATCATAATCGTCTCGTAAACCCCTGTTCCCCCAGGTGTAAATACAAAAATTGCCGCCAAACCCGCTACGCCATAACCAACCATTAGAATTGCTGGATTAACAAAAACCCCAAGCGACATAAACGCTACCGTAAACATAGCAACATCAAAAATCGTGTAAATGATTCCCCAAATCATTGGCTTCGTTAACAGCTTTGGGTGATTCGCCAAATCCTGAAAATCATCTTGCATATCAATAAAGAATCCCTCAACGCTTTTCGATTTCATAACTCGCCGCTTCTTCCCTAGTGTTACAAATTTCACCAACATATTAATAAACCGCGATACACACGCCGCTGTCACTCTCATGCGCCGCTTCGAGGAGAACATAAAAATTAGCCCAAATGTCAGGGCTAAAACCACCACAATCAATAAAAAGCTTGCCGCTACAATATATCGGTTTACCTTACCGTCAATCGCCAGTGCCAAAACCGCAATAACCAGCAAAACCAGCAGCGCCAAAAAACCAGTAACATAGCGAATCACCTGCGCAAATGTTGAACGCGCTGAACTCACACCCAGCTTATGCATCCGCCACGTCGTATAGGAAATTCCGCTAACGCCGCCTGATGGGAAAATATGATTAACCAGGTTCAGCTCCAGAGCTATCCTCGTCTGTTCTAGTCGAGAAATATGATGAATCAAATTTTTCTCCCTTAAATAAGAGAAAATCATTTCGCCACCAGCAAAATACACGATAATTTGGAATGGCAGCAGCAGGAATAGTAACCATAAATCCGCCCCTAAAAACAGCCCCCATGCCTTCACTAACTCATGTCGTGACAGAAAAATAACCACCACCAGAACCACCAGTGTCAGGATGCTCATCACAGTTCGCGGCGATTTAAACAATTGTAATACCTTTGGCAGCATAACCTTCATTATACCACGATAAATGGTATAATTACGACATGTTTATCGCTATCCTTGGTCGCCAACCAGAAATATCCATCGCTGAATTAGAGGCCGTTTACGGCGATAAAAACATCCAAAGAGTCTCCAATCAGGCCGCTCTTGTCGACTGCGATACTTTTGCAATTGACACTTTGGGCGGCATTACCAAATGTGGATATATCATCAAACGGGTAACATCACAAAAGTCCGACCACGCCACTCTCCTCCAAGCCTCGAAATTTATCACCGAACAATATACGAGAAAACTAGCACATAGCCAGAAAAAAATAACTTTTGGGATTAGTTTTTACGGCAATAAAGCAAATCCGCGCGATATCCAAAAAATTGGTCTTATCTTAAAAAAATCCTTAAAAAACGCCAATGTTAGTCTGCGTCTAATCCCAAACAAGACCGCCGCCTTATCCACGGCGACCTCTCATAATAATAAGCTCGGCAAGTCTGAAACGAAGATTGAAATTATCATCGTCAAAGCTACGAACAGCGATTTGCTAATTGCTGAAAGCCGTGGCACTCAAAATATCAATTCATATACCCAGCGCGACCGCGGACGTCCGAAGCGCGACGCTTTCGTCGGTATGCTCCCACCCAAGCTTGCACAGATTATGATCAATCTCTCTGGGGCTAAATCTGGCGACTACCTTTGGGATCCGTTTTGCGGCACAGGTACAGTCTTACAAGAGGCCGCTTTAGCAAAAATCAATACTTACGGTAGCGATTTAAGCAATAAAATGATCAACTACACGTCAGAGAATATGCATTGGCTGGAAAAAACGTTTTCTACAGACACTTTCTGGCAAACTTTTCAATCTGACGCCACTTCCATTAAATTAACTCCCGAGCAAAAACAACAAATTTCCCATATTGTCTGCGAAACATATTTGGGACAACCATTTTCTGCCCCGCCAGCCCCAGAGAAGCTCCAGGAAGTGATTAGAAATTGTAATCATATCACTAGTAGCTTTCTAAAAAACATTCACTCGCAAATCCGCCCTGATTCTACACTCTGTATCGCTGTTCCGGCATGGCAAAATCACTACGGACAGTTCACTCACTTGCCTCTGTTAAAGAATCTGAACAATCTTGGATATCGGCAAATTACCAATAAAAATCTCCTGTATTACCGTCCAGACCAAGTCGTCGGCAGAGAAATACTAGTTCTAAAACCCATAGATATAGTGAAAACCGCTTGACAACTGGCTTTATTTTCGATAAACTAAAACAGATTGTTTTTAGAAAACTATAAGGAGTAAAGAATGTCAAAGGTTAAAGCTGGTGGTTCTGTCAGAAATCACAACAAAAGCCCCGGTCAACGTCTTGGCGTGAAGCGATTTGGTGGCCAAAAAGTTACCGCTGGACAGGTCTTGGTTCGCCAAACTGGCGCTACAAAGATTGCTGGCAATGGCACATACATGAGTCGCAATTTCACTATTCACGCAGCCAAAGATGGCGTAGTCAATTTTAAGCAAGTGAAGAAAGCTAAATTCACCGGCAAGACAGAACGTCGAACACAAGTTAATGTTGATTAACCAGTAAAGAGCCCCATCGCAGAAAACACCCACTTCAAGCGGGTGTTTTCTATTTTCGGAGAACAATATTTAAAGCCATTCGTCAGACAACAGTCTCTTAATCTCCTCAAGGCTCGAGGACTGATTAAGTTTAAGTCGGCTGATTGTGTTCAGATTATCTCTAATTTTGTTAATATGCTGCTTAATCCGAGATAGGTAATGCTCCATACCCCAATTATCGTTGAGCATTTTATCGACTAAGCACTCTATTTGCATGAAACTAGGCGATACCTCACCAGTAACATTGGCCAAACCGATGTACCTAGTAGATATCTCAGACACTTCATCAACAACGCTCTTTAGAAGCCTGCCTATATACTGGCTACGTTCCTCATCCCTAATACCAACACGTACACTTTCCGCTTCCCTTACAGAATTTTCAATACTCTCTTTAAATTCCGCAGTCTGCAACCCCTCACCTCTGGTAAGTTCGGATTCATTTGACGCAACCCTTTTTGCTGGAATTATATGCCGATAAAAGTTATTCCTAATGCCTTCTTTATCAGATTGACTCCTGTTTACTCTACTATTAATTAATAACTCATTCACCAGTACGTCCATCTGAGTAATCGCACCCTCCAGTATCCGGGCATTACGACTAAACCGGTCTGTACTCTCCTTATGATTTCTTTCAAACTGCACAACATCATCAAGCATTTTACCTTTAAGTAGCCTAACTACACCTTCCGGGGCGACTCCATCCTCAATCGTGTTGGCGTCTTCCTCTGGCGACAGAGAGGAATATGGTTCTAACTTACCCCACCCAAAGGCCTGCTCTTCTGGTATATCATACTGGATACTCCCGTAAGGCTCCTGTAAAAATTGTAAAATCAACCTGCCATCTTCACCTAGAGACGCTCTAAAATAGTCTCCTTCGTCCGGAATAGTTTCGTCATTACGGAGTTCAGGAAAAACAAGCTCGCCACCATGTTCATAGTCTCTGCCTATCTTAACCTCTTCTCCGATTCTCAGCCCTTTTATTCCTCTTCCCGATGAAAGTGGGTCGTATATAACATAGTCTACAGAAGGATTTATAGGTCGACCATTAAGTGAAGGATATAATCTGTCACCAAAATGCTCCTTAGATAGACTATCTACAGATTGCAAATATAACGTAGTTTGTTGATTAGCACCAAATAATAGAGTGATTTTGTCAGGAATGCTTTCTTCCGAAAATTCTACCCCATGTCCCTCTGGAAACCTCGTATCGATATACTGAGTAACCATTCTGTCATGTTTACCATTTTTCGATTCTTGTATATTTCCAGGTTTTTCCACGATTTTATTATAACGAAAACCTCGCCAAAAGTCAACCCCCTACCAGAGGTCAGTTACCCCTCCTGATCTGCTTTCTACTGCATATTAAGATGGTGCTTCACTCGCGCCACCACGTCACCGATTACCACCTGTGATTTCACCAAGTAGTCATCAACACCCAAACTCTCCGCTCGCTCTTTATCCTTCGGCTGGCTGAGTGCCGTTAGCATCACAATTCTCACATTAGCAGTTTCTGGTGTATTACGAAGAATGTCTAGGACATCAAAACCACTAATCTTCGGCATCATGACGTCTAATAAAATCAAATCCGGACGATACTCCACCGTTGCAGATAGTGCGTCCTCACCATTATGGACTTCTCTAACGTCAAAACCCTCGATCTCCAACCGCGACCGATATACCGCCGCCAAAGCCATGTCGTCTTCAACCAGTAAAATCTTCTTTTTTTGCTCATTCATATTACCTCCATTTTATGTTGTATCTCATAAAAACACAAGCGTCATAACGATTTTGCTTTATCCATTTGTGGATCACGGCCATTATTAACATCATCTGGTGACAGGTCTACTTTTACATCAGGCTCAACACCAGTTTTGTCAATATTATTTCCCTTCGGCGTATACCAACGCGCCTCTGTTACTTTCATCTGTGAGCCGCCAGAAAGTCCAATTAATACTTGCACACTACCTTTGCCATAACTCTTTTGGCCCACCAGCTTCGCTTTTCCGTAGTCCCGAAGTGCACCAGCAGTAATTTCGCTAGCACTAGCACTATTGCCGTTTATTAACACTACAGTTTTCATATCGCCTAAAATTGGCGAACCAGTTGTATGAGCCGTCTTTACAATCTCTGAACCGCGCCGCTCAGTCATTGCTACTTGCCTATCCAGCCAAAGCCCCAGCAGTCCTTGTGCCGAGCTAACCGTTCCGCCGGGATTATTGCGTAGATCTACAATAACCTTCTTTACCCCTTTTTCGATAAACTCTGTGGCGTATTTTTTGGCAAGGCTTACTGTGTCATCGCCAAATCGATTAACTTTTAAAATCCCAATCTCTCCATCAATCTCCGATTCTACTGCTGGAGCGGTAATGTTTTGGCGCGTAACCGACACCTCACGCGTCCGATTTTCACTCAGCAAAGTCAATTTTACAGAGGTACCAACTTCCCCACGGATTTTACTAACAACCTTATCCACCGCCCAATCAGCAACTGACTCATCATTGACCTTAACAATTACCTCACCAGCCTTAATGCCGGATTTTTGAGCCGGACTATCATTCAAAGGCTTTATAATCGTCGGTTTGCCATTTCTTAAACCAATTTCCGCGCCAATTCCACCACCAATTTTACCACTCAGTGATTTTTCAAATTCCTTCGTCTCATCTGGATCCATATACGCCGTATGTGAGTCGCCAGCCGCCTCAACCAACCCTCGGTTAGCGCCGTAAATTAATTTCTGGGTATCCAATTTTCCATCATAATTTGCCACCAAATTCCGATACGTCTCCTGAACGCTAGATAGGTCAATTGACCCACTTGACATACGAACACCGAATATTGGCGCTACTGTGGCAAATATCTTCTCTGAGCGCGTTCCAGCGACAAAACTAACAATTGCAACAATAACAAGTGTCAAGAACCAGCCCAAGTGCTGCTTTTTTTCTCCCTTAACCATATGCTTATTATACTACAAAACGCTCGGTTATCACGAGCGTTTTTATATGGTCTTTATATTAACTAGAAGTAAACGTATGTTAAGCCTGAGGCCGAGCGTGTGTAATATCGGTACAGCCCATCCCAAGCAAAATTATAGTCACTCACTGTAATGGTTCCGTCACCATTGACTGATTCGACATACATAACATGACCGTAATAACCGATATTCATTACCGCTGCTGAGCCAACTTTTGGCGTAGAACCGCTAGGAATACCATAACGTGCCGCCGTTGATGGCCACTGGTTAGCGTTGCCCGCGCCACCAAAATGCGGCACATACCGACCAGTGCTATGTATTTTCCAAGCTACATAGCTCACACACTCGCGCGTATACAACCCCCACGGGTCAACATAAGCATCCAGCGGCGCATTTGCCCAAACGCCTGGATAACCGCCGCCACCTGGAATACCACCCGGGATCGATACACCATTACCAAGGGCGCGTCGATTGGCTGCCGCCTGCTCTTCGCGTAATTTAGCTACTTCAGCATTACGCTTTTGCGCCAATGCAGCGTAATTATTCTGGTCATTCTTCGTATCGGCAATTAGCTTTGACTTCTCTGACTGCTTGGCTGCCATAGCATTACGCTGCAGCTCTTGGTCGCGCAATGTATTCTCAACAGCCTTCTTATTTTCTTCCAGTTTTTTCTGTAAAGACTTAATTTCCTTAATCTTATCATTGAGAGAAGATTTTAATGAACTACGTTGCTCTTGCTTATCAATATAATCGCTAATATTCTTTGAGCTAGCAAGCATTTCCAGTGGCGAAATTTGGTCATCAACATACAAATCTGCAAGAATCTGGCCCATAGCCTTACGGTTTTGCTTAATCGCTGCCTCATTCTTCTTTATCTGCGTATTAAGATTATTAATCTTCTTTTGGCTATCAGCAATCTGCGCCTGGATGGCCGCAATCTGTCCGTTAATCTTATCTAACTCTGATTGTAAACTGTCAGCCATCTCGCCCAATCGCGAGGCTTCAGAGTTATAATTGTCTGCTTCTTGTTGTTTTATCTTAATTTCAGCATCATAGTCGCGTGCCAATACGTGCGATGCCAAGCCAAAAATGCCCGACCCAGCGAGCAAAACAGACATCGCCACCAGAGACGCTCTGCTGGCTAACGATACCGAAACTGGTGTGGTGGACCGTAGTTTCATACTACCAGTTTAGCATAAGCGAAATCCGCCTGTCAAGAAGATTTTTTATAATTTAAGATATTTACGAGTTGCCACCCATGATGAAACGACACCAATCGTCGCGCCGACCATAATCATCGCTAGGAAAACCAGCCCGCCATACATCGTTAAATGCCCTAGAAGATTATCGACCGGGATTCCATACTTTAGCATTGGATCGTGCGCAAAGAATAGCAAACTATATCCAGCTACTGTTGCAATAATTGCCGCAATAAACCCGTACATTATTGCCTCGACAATAAACGGACCTCTGATAAAGCTGCGTTCTGCCCCAATCAATTTCATCATCTCAATTTCGGCCTTCCGATTAAAAATCGCCATACGGATAGTATTGAAGACCACCAGTGAAGAAATCACCACAAAAACAATTGTCGCAATTGAACCGCCAATACCCGCCAACCGCACCCAGCTACCAACAGTCTTAATTGCCTGCTGACGCTCACCTGAGAATGACGGCTCCCTGCGAGGATCTTTATATTTTTTATAAAGATTATCTGACTTAATAAACTGGTTTAATGATTGTTGATTATTCAGCTCCTTTACAGAAACTCGAAGCGTTGCTGACATTTCATTGCTAGACTCACGAATAGCCTCCAGCGCCTCTGGGTCGTCTTTGTACTGTTCTGCTTGTTTATCTCGCGCTTCTGCTGCCGATATATATTTCACGCTATCAACATTATCCAGTTTTTCAATTCGCGATTTTATCGTATCAACATATTTCTTTGGTGTGTCACCCTTAAGGTAAATTGACATATCAGCCCGCCTGGAAACATTCGACACAGTATCAACCAAAATTTGCCGCGCTGATAAGGTAATAAAAACGATAATTAGCGTAACGCTCATCACTGCAGTAGCCGCGATAGTCAACCAGGCGTTACGGCTGAAGTTGTTTATGCCGTATCGACACATCCTAACAAACGTCAACCAGCCGCGCCGACGCTGACGTATGCGAATACTATCTTTACTGCTTTTATTAGTTTTTTTACTAGTGCTGGTGGATTTTGTCATTGTTTGTAGCTCCCCCTTGCCTGGTCAGAGGTAATTTTACCGTGATCAATAGTAATAACACGCCGCTTCAGTCGATTAACAATTTCCACGTTATGCGTCGTCAAAATAACCGTCGTACCGTATTTATTAATTTTTTCGAGCAAGCGCACAATATCCCAACTGTGCTTTGGGTCCAAGTTTCCAGTCGGCTCGTCGGCAATTAGAATCTTCGGCTGACGAACAACCGCCCTAGCAATCGCCACCCGCTGACGCTCACCGCCAGAAAGCTGATGTGGAAATTGCTTTTCTTTACCCTTTAAACCGACCAACTCAATCACCTTCGGCACAGTCGCCCTAATTTCCCGATTAGTCATCCCGGCAATTTCCAGCGCGAACGCAATATTCTCAAACACCGTCCGATTCGGTAGCAGCTTAAAATCCTGAAACACCACGCCAATCTTACGACGCAGCAACGGAATGTGCTTGTCTTTCAAATTGTCATAATCAATACCGCCAACCACAATCTTCCCTGAACTCGGCTTTTCCTCGCGCGTCAGGAGTTTTAACAACGTCGATTTACCAGCGCCAGATGTACCAACGATAATCACAAATTCACCTGCACCGACGTGAATACTGGCTCGGTTTAATGCTGGCTTATTACTTTTCCCGTAATTCTTCGTAACCCTATCTAACAGAATCATCGATTAGTATTATACCATAAGCTAAATATTTTGAGAATTGGCATTCTGCTCTAGATAAGCTGTAATAAATTCATCGATATCGCCATCCAGCACGCCCTGGGCGTTGCGGTTCTCATGCTTGGTGCGGGTATCTTTGACCAGCGTATACGGATGCAATACATAATTTCTGATCTGGCTGCCCCAGTTGGCCGATTCGCCAGCTCTGAGATCAGACAGGGTTTCGGCGTGCTGTTCCAGCTTCATCGCCAGCAACTTGGAGCGCAAAATCTTCAGCGCCGTTTCTTTGTTCTGAATCTGCGAACGCTCGTTCTGAATCGCCACCGTGATTCCCGTCGGCACGTGCGTCACCCGCACCGCCGAATCAGTCGTATTCACACCCTGGCCGCCCTTACCACCCGAACGATAGACATCAATCCTCAGATCATTCGGGTCAATCGCAATTTCATCCGGCGTATCAATCTTTGGCAGTACCTCCACCAGCGCGAAGCTGGTCTGGCGCAAATTATCAGCATTAAACGGACTCAACCGCACCAACCGATGCACGCCGTTCTCTGAACGCATTTTTCCGTAAGCAAACGGCCCAGAAATCTCCAAAACAACGGTTTTAATTCCAGCATCATCATTGGTCGATCGCTCCAGCGTGTCGGTTTTCATACCTGACTTTCCTGCCCAACGTAAGTACATTCGCTCCAACATCGCCGCAAAATCCTGAGCGTCCAAACCGCCTACGCCAGCGGAAATCCGAACAATTGCCGAGCGATTATCATACTCTCCAGAAAACAACAAATCCGTTTTATGAATCTCAAACGCCTTTTCAATTGCCGCCACCTGCGTCTGAAACTCTGGCAACAGATCATCATCACCCAGCTCCATCAATTCAACCATATCGCCCACCTGCACCGTCAACGTCTGCCACGGCTCAACCGTCTGGCGAAGACTGGCTGCCTGCTTGGTCAGTTCTTGAGCGTGATCAGGGTTATTCCAAATCTCTGGCTGATTAAGCTGCTCGTCCAATTCTGCCAAGTTTTGCTCCAAATCAGAAAACTTCAATGCCGATTTAGCTTGCGCGATCTCTTTCTGTAATTCCCCAATTTTCTTTTTTAGCGGTTGCATATACTCTATTGTATCATTTTAGAAGCCACTTCTCCGCTGGAAGCTAGATTATATTTATCAAAACTAGAGATTATCCACCGCTGCCACGAACTGTTCGCCGCGGTCATTATAACTCTTAAACATATCGAAGCTAGCGGCGGCCGGACTGAGAATCACTACATCGCCAGATTGCGCTTGATTGGCTGTCGCTTCAACGACCGTCGGCATCGGCGCCATTTCCAGCTGGATAACCTGGCAAGATACCTCATTTTTATGCAAAATTTCGATAATTTCACTGGCGTTAGCGCCGTTGACAATCACCGCTCGCATTTGCTGCCTGGCGATTTCCTGCGCTAATTCCGTATAGTCCGCACCCTTATCAGAGCCGCCCAAAATCAAAATTTTTGGCTCCGTGAAAGCTTTTAACGCGGCAATAGCGCTACCGGGCGTGGTTGAAATGCTATCATCGTAATATTTCACGCCGCTTTTCTCGGCGACGAATTTCAAGCGGTGCGGCAGACCCGTAAAGTCGCTTAGCCCAGCCTTTATCTCGTCATTAGTAATGTCAGACTGAATTGCTTTTGCTGCTAATATTGCAGCGCATACATTATCGATATTATGTTTTCCTGGCAAGCGTATCGCAGAAATTATATCATTTGTGATATAAAATGGATATTCTTTTTTCTGAGCTGGACTACTGGCTGTAATTTCCCTGCTAAAATCATTCTGAGAATTATAAATAACATAATCTTCCTGAGATTGGAAGCGAGCAATATTTCTTTTTGCTGCCAAATAATCACCAAAACCAGCGTGAACATTCAGATGGTCTGGCTCAATCATCAGTACCACCGCAACATGCGGCGATCTTTCTATATCCCACAACTGAAAGCTAGACAATTCATAAACAACAACATCATTTTTTTTAATCTTCGGCAAGATATCCAGCGCCGGCACGCCAATGTTGCCGACCAGATGTACCGTCTGACCAGCTTGCTGCAAGATCGAGGCAATCAAACTGCACGTCGTCCCCTTGCCTTTCGTCCCTGTTACGCCGATAATCGGCGCTGGACACTTGTCGAAAAACTCGTTGGTCGCCGACCAAATTTTACCGCTGGTTTTAATCTTTTCTGGCGAAAGACTAGGAGACCTAATGATTAAATCTGCATCATTCAGGCTGGCAAATCCCACCTGATATCCTACATTGTCTGGTAAGTCATCAACTCTGTCTCGCTCATCCGCCACTAGAAAACTGGCTTCTGGAAACTTCTTCTGAAAATAGCACAGACTAGACTGCCCCTCAACCCCATAACCAGCAATAACAATTTTCATATCATAATTATATCATGAGAAGAGTATTGTCAACCAGCAAAGGTTTAGAATAATTTACTCAACTTATCATATAACTTCAAAAGCAGTTCTTTATCATCCGAGCTGACCGCTGCCAATGTCCAGGTATCTGCTACGAAAAATTGGCGCGCCGTTTCAATCATTTGCTCTGGTGTTACCGCCAAAATAGCCGCTGGTACCCCATTATAATCCTTAATAAAGTCATCAGAAAAGTAGCGATTTGTGTAGAAATTACTAATTTGGCCGACGGTTTGAGCACCCATTTGGTAGCGCCCCAACGCATACGACTTGGCATTTTCCAGATCCTCAGCAGAAACAGTACCAGACAAAACTCGCTTCAGCTCCCTAACGATAATATCAAACAACTTCTCTGCTGTTTCCAAGTTTACTTGCCCTCCAAAGTCCCACGCTGAATCATAAAATCCAACTGAAGTATCGCTAAAGATACTGTAAGCTAGTCCCCTCTTTCGTGCTGCGCCAAAGATCTTCGAACTCATCGTACCAGTCAAAATATGATTGAGCGCGCCCATAGCATCAGATTCTTCATCAGTTAACTCTCGTGGTGCAATCATTGACCAACCAAATGTCAGATTCGTCGCTTCCTTGCGCCGAATCAAGACCGGATTAGCCTTATGGGCTTCATCGTGTGGAATCTCAAATCTCTCACCAGGCTCCAACTGCCAACCTTCAAGCTGCTCCTTAATTGCAGCTTTTCTCCCCGTCATCTTTCCAGCCACCACAAATCGCATATTTTTCAAAGTATGTGTTCGCCTGTGATAATTTTTTATGTCTTTAAGCTCAATATTGGCAATTGTCTTCAGACGCTGATTATAAGTCAATATGTCCTCGCCCAACGCCTGCTGAATACGCGGCCACATCACGCGGTTGTGATTATTGAGATAACCCGTCAATTCAGAGCGAACATTGCCCTTTTCTGCCTCCAGCTCGTCAGCATTAAAGCGTGGCGTTGTAATGGCTAGTCTCTGAAGCTCTAAGATCCGGTCCCACTCAAAATCAGCGCATATTGCCTCGTAAACCATCGAATAATCTGATGTATAGGCGTTATGATAAGCGCCGTTTTTAGTAAACTCTTGCTCATAATTATGTTCTGAGCGGAATTTTTCATTAGCGCCAAACGCCATATGCTCCATGATATGCGCCGTTTCATAGATGTCTTTGTCTAGGACATAGCGATTACCCGCCCGAAACTGCACCTGAAAACTCATCACTGTGGCATCTGGAACATCAATCAGCAAACCACGCGCACCATTCTTCAGCCTAATTTCCTCAACTGTATGCTTCATAATCCAACTCTCTGATTATTTACGATTCTTCTTGCGATTTTGGCGCTGAGCTTTCTTTTTCTTGCGCGCTTGGTTCTTAGCGTGGTTTGACTCGGCGCTTGATTTGCCTTTTCTCACCGAAAAGTCGTCGTCACGATTTTCCTCACCCGCACCAAGCTCATTAACACCGCGTTCCACAGCGTTCTCTGCCAAGCGCGTTAATTCCGTGTCGTATTCATCATCCTGCGACTGGCGAACCACCGCATCGGCCTCATGAATATTGAAGATGACCGTCAAAACCTCATCGCGCAAATTAGCCTGCAAACTTTCAAACAACTTCTGCGACTCCGAACGATATTCCACCAATGGATCGCGCTGGCCGACACTGCGCCAATGAATACCCTCGCGCAGGTGCTGCATATTCTCCAAGTGCTGCATCCATAGTGTATCCAGTACCGCCATATAAACCTCGCGCTCCACGCCGCGCAAATTATCCGCGCCAATTTCAGACTCTTTCGCCGCATATGACTCTTCAGCCAGCTTCAGCGCCTTTTCATAGCGCAGCCTATCTTTCTTTTCCTTGCCAATTTTCGAAATTTTTGCCTCATCAACTGGGAAAGTAGCTATAAAATCTTCGACAAACTTCGGATTATTCTTAGTTGGCAGCGATGCCAATTCATGAACTTTCGCTCGCAGTAAGCGCTCAATCTCCGGCTTAATGTTATCACCTTCCAAAATCTTGCGGCGCATGACATACACCACGCGGCGGTGACGATTGATCACGTTGTCATACTGAACAACATTTTTGCGCGTATCAAAGTTGTAACCTTCGACGCGCTTCTGCGCTGCTTCCAACGTCTTTGACACAGCACGATTTTGAATCGGCGTATCTTCATCCACGCCCAGCCGATCCATCAACGCCGCGATGCGCTCGCCCTGGAAAATTCGCATCAAATCATCTTCGGTCGATACGTAAAACTGCGTCTCGCCTGGGTCGCCCTGACGACCACCACGACCACGTAGCTGATTGTCGATGCGTCGCGACTCGTGTCGCTCTGAGCCGATCACCACCAGGCCGCCCAACTCCTTGACACCCTTGCCCAATTTAATGTCGGTACCACGTCCGGCGATGTTTGTCGCTAGGGTAATCGCGCCCTTTTCACCAGCCTTCTCGATGATAGCCGCCTCGCGCTCATTATTCTTGGCGTTCAAAATCTCAAACTTAATGCCTTCTTTTTCCAAATATTTGGCAATCTGCTCGTTCTTGGCAATCGAGCCAGAACCAACCAGCACCGGCCGGCCTTGCTTGTGATAATCCTTAATGGCTTCGGCCACTGCCTTCAACTTGCCCTTTTCGGTCTTGAAAATCAGGTCTTCTTTGTCGTCGCGAATCACTGGTTTATTCGGTGGAATCTGAATGACATCCAGTGAATAAATTTGTTGAAACTCTTCCGCCTCGGTAAATGCCGTACCAGTCATACCGGAAAGTTTATTATACAAACGGAAATAGTTCTGGAACGAAATGGTCGCCAGCGTCATGCTTTCTTCCAGCACTGGCACACCTTCTTTGGCCTCAATTGCCTGGTGTAAACCTTCGTTGTAACGGCGTCCTTGCATCAAACGACCGGTGTGCTCATCAACGATAATCACCTCGCCGTCGTTGGTCACTACATAATCTTTGTCACGCTTGAACAATGTTTGTGCTCGCAGCGCCTGATCCATGTGGTACACACTGCGCACGTGGTCTGGCGTGTACAAATTTTTTATTCCCAGCAGTTTTTGGACTTTCTCCACACCCTCGTCGGTCAAGGCCACACTGCGGCGCTTTTCATCCAAAACATAGTCCTCTGGCACTAATTTGCTGGCAACTTTGGCGAAGGTGTAGTAATTGTCTGGGTTCTCCGCTGCTGGCGCCGAGATGATCAGCGGTGTACGCGCTTCATCGATCAGAATGGAGTCCACCTCGTCAACGATGGCGAAGTTCAGCTCGCGCTGCCTGAGCAAGGCAACGTCATTCACCATGTTATCGCGTAGATAGTCAAAGCCAAACTCGTTGTTGGTGCCATAGGTGATGTCGGCCGCGTAGGCTTCTTTACGAGTGACCGGACGGAGCTTGCGCATGCGCGGATCGTCGTGATGCTCATTATCGTAATCTTTATCATAGACAAATGACGCTTCGTTGATGATCACACCAGTAGTCAAGCCCAAAAAGTCATACACCTGGCCCATCCAACCGGCGTCACGCTGCGCCAAGTAATCGTTGACGGTCACCACATGAACGCCTTTTTCCTCCAGTGCATTCAGATAGGTCGGCAGCGTCGCCACCAAGGTTTTACCTTCACCGGTCTTCATCTCGGCCACATTGCCCTCATGAAGGACCATGCCGCCGATTAACTGAACATCATACGGACGCTCGCCGATGACGCGCTTGGCTGCCTCGCGCACCACCGCAAAGGCATCCGGCAAAATCGTATCCAACGTTACATTTTTCTTCGTCAGACGCTTTTTCAGCGTCTCCGTCTGCGCCTGCAGCTCTTTGTCTGACAGTTTTTCATACTTTTCAGACAGACCGTTAATTACATCAACTTGCTTTTGCAGCCGCTTCAAAATCTTCTTCTGCGGATCGCCAAAAATCTTACTCAGCGCCTTTTGTTGTGTCATTGCCATAAACTCAAAACTCCCTCACTTTCAGGCATTTTCAAAAACTATATATTATTATAGCGTTTTTAAGACAATTTGAAAAGAAAAAGCGCCCAGAAAGTGAGCGCTTCATACCGACTTCAGCCAACAATTACTTTCGGCCCAGACCTCGCTTCAACTTAGCCAAAATTCCACGACTACTGCCAACATGTGCCAACACGTCATCCTTATACTTTCTCACCTGCCCGTTCAACTTTGCCTCAACGATATCCACCGCCGCCAAAACGTTCATTGTTGAATCTTTAGCGGTAATTTTCTTATCTGGCACGTTGATAATAACTTCAACTTCGTATTTATTACCACCAGGATTATCAATCTGCTTAATCTTCACGTCAGCGGTCGCGCTCTTACGGGCATGCCGCGGCAAATATTTGCCCAGTGACCCAACCTTACGCTCGACGTATTTTTTTGTCGTATCTGTCAATTCGTACTTAACGCCAGTAATGGTAATATTTTTAATCATTTTTCCTCCTACTAACTAGTATGTCCTTTATTATATCACGTCACGGCCATTCATATACGGTCTTAACACCTCTGGCACCGTCAAACTGCCGTCCTCGTTCTGGAAATTCTCCAAAATCACCACCAATGACCGCGCCAGCGAAACCGCCGTACCGTTCAGGGTGTGAACCGACTCGATGTTGCCGTCCGCTCGCCGCACGCGAATATTCAAACCGCGCGCTTGATAATCCGTACAATTCGAGCAGCTCGTCAGCTCGCGGTACGTCTGATCGACCGGTGACCAATATTCAATGTCATACTTTTTGGCAGCTGGCGCACCCAAATCACCCGCCGCGATATTTACCACGTGGTACGAAATACCGATTTGCTGCCACAACGCTTCCTCGACACTGAGGATTTTTTCATGAATCTCCTTAGACTGTTCCGGCAAACAGAACGCGTACACCTCCAATTTGTTAAATTGGTGCACTCGGAACAATCCACGGGTGTGCTTGCCGTACGTTCCCGCTTCCTTGCGGTAGCATGGGCTATAGCCTGCGTAGAGCAGCGGCAAATCTTTCTCGTCCAAAATCTCATCAGCGTGGTAGCCAGTGAGTGGCATTTCCGCCGTCCCAATCAGCGTCAAATCCTCGCCCTCAACCACGTATTCATTGCTGCCCTCACCCTTCGGCGTAAAGCCCGCACCTTCGGCGGTATGTAAATTGACCATATGAGGCACGGTCATAAAAGTAAAGCCTTGTTTCGTCACATAATCCAGCGCGAACTGCGTCACAGCATTTTCTAGCAACGCCAAATCGCCTTTGAGATAATAGAACTTCGCGCCAGCTACTTTTGCACCGCGCTCAAAATCCACCCAACCGCGATTGACAGCATAGTCCAAATGATCCTTGGCGCCCGTTTTACGCTCGCCGTAAGCCTTTACCTCAACCGAGTCTTCCTCGCCACCAAGCGGCACGTCGTCAAAGGTGATGTTCGGCACGTTTTTCAGAATTGCGGCTACTTTTTCCTCAGTGGATTTTAAGTAGCCTTCACGCTCCGCCAGTTCAATTTTCAGCTGTTTTCCCTGGTCAATCAGCTCCTGATCTGGGCGACCACCTTTCATTTTGGCTGAAATTGCATTTCGCTGTTCACGCAGTGCTTCAACTTGCTTTTGCAGGTCCCGGCGCTCGTCATCCAATTGCAACATTGTTGCAATATCGACCGCATACCCCTTGTCATTTGCCGATTTTTGCACCAAATCAGCATTTTCTCTAATAAATTTGATATCTAGCATGTCTTAATTATATAACAACTTCTGCTTAAACGTGAGAGATTATACCTGCGCCAAGCAGCCCTATTATCACCAACCCCAGCACAAATCGATAAATTATGAACGAACGAAAATTATTGCTTTGGATAAATTTCAGCAGCCAGGACACTGCCATATAACCCACGACAAACGAAACCGCAGTAGCAATAATAGTTGATGTCCAACCCACGCCGCCAGAAATGTGCTTATATTTGGTGACAACCTCCAATAGCCCTGCCGCCAGCAAAGCCGGAATTCCTAAGAAAAAGCTCAGCTTAGTGACCGACACACGGTCAAAACCGCGGAACAAACCAACAGAAATTGTCGCGCCAGAACGGCTGACTCCAGGAATTAACGACAGACATTGCCCCATGCCAATCGCCAGCGTATCCTTCCAGTTCGTCTCGACTTCATTGCGCTTATTTTTTGCCGCCCGATTATCCGCCAGCCACATCACCGCGCTCCAACCGATCAGCCCGATTGCCACAAACCACAAACTCCGAAGCACCGTCTCAACTTCATGTTTAAATAGCAAACCGACGACAGCGATGGGAATTGAGCCGATAATAATCGCCCAGCCGTATTTATAATCAAACTTCCGGCGCGCTCGCTTCCACCACAGCCCGCGCCACCAGGCTTGCAAAATCCGCCAAATATCGCTCCAGAAATAAATTACCGCCGCCAGAATTGCCCCAATTTGGATCACCGCCGTAAATGCCACCACGCTCGGATCGTCGATTTTCATCCCCATCAATTTCTCGACAATCGTCAAATGTCCAGTCGAAGAAATCGGCAAAAACTCCGTAATTCCTTCAACAATACCAAGGATAATCGCCTGCCACCAAGCCACGCTTAAAAATTACCTTTCATCTTTCAAGTGTAGCATTAGCAGAACAATCATTCAAATATTTTCTTAGTAACCTCAGCTTTAGAATGTTCTAACTCGTCTTCGTCGTAATATGTCGGACTACTGATGTTAATGTCCGCCGGCGCATAGATCTTAAACCTAACTGGCGCGCCAAACATATGGCAACTGCCAAAGAACATCGTTCGTGGACACTCTTCCTCGACGGACAATATCAGCCGGTCGCCATCGCGGCGAGCTTTGACAGTCGGTTGTTTGACGTTTGGCAAATCCACATAGTCTGCCTCGACTCGCAGCTTGTCAGAGTCTGCACGAACTACGCTGCCTGTCGATCCTTCAATGACAATTGACTTAACGCCGTTTGTATCCGGTATTTTAACGTCCATTTTCCTCATCAAACGCTGCACTTCATAGGAAAATTCCGAACCAGCTTGCATACCGAAAACCCCAGCACCCGCCATACTCATAGAAATAACAATCGTCGCCGTAATCATCGCGATCATCGACACGCGGTTCATCGTCCACGTAAATACGCTGCGCGCCAGTACCATGCCTAGCACCACTGCCGCGATGCCGCCAATCACCAGCGAGACCCATAAGCCCCAGGCCCACATTTGTACACCCAAGCCGCCAAGCCAGTTAATCGCTGATACGCCAAATGCACCGCCGATAATCAACCCAACCAGCAAAGCCAGCGTCATTAAGAAAATTAGCGCGCCGGCAGAGTAGCGGAAAATCTTAGCAACAACCATTGCCCCGCCGCCATCAGCCATTGCCGAAGATTTATCAGCTGCCGTTCTTTTTAATGACGCCAAGGTCACCGGCTCGCCGCGCATCCGCAACTTATCCGACGCCGTTCGCGCTGGCGGCATTGACAGCCACATCACCACATAAATCAGTACCGCCGTACCAAACGTCATAAACGGCGAAATAATGGCAATTAACCGCACCCACAGCGGATTGATGTTAAAATACGCCGCCACGCCCGCACATACGCCGCCAATAATCGCGTTATCTGGATCGCGCATCAATTGTTTCGCTGGCTTATCATCAATATCTTTATCTTCTATCTCGTCAATTGCTTCGCTGGCATCGTCCGAAAAATCGCGCGGCTCGCCCATCTGTTTCTGAATTGCCAGAACATCATCGT
>CAURVB010000012.1:0-21914 GCA_963528615.1 uncultured Candidatus Saccharibacteria bacterium
CATATTGGCGAAACTCTCATTCAGCCACAGGTCATTCCACCACTGCATGGTCACCAGATTACCAAACCACTGGTGGCTGAGTTCGTGAGCGATGACGGTGGCGATGAAACGCTTGGACGATTCTGGCGTTAATTTCGGGTCAGCCAGCAGGCAGCTTTCACGGTAGGTGATTAATCCCCAGTTTTCCATGGCACCCGACGAGAAATCAGGTAGTGCTACGTGGTCGGACTTTGGTAGCGGATATGGCACGCCAAAATATTCATCATAAAAATCAATTGAACGAGTGGCAATGTCTAGTGCAAAATCCAGCGTCTCCTCGCTTTGGGCTGGCGTTGCCCAAACATTGACCTCAACGCCAGAGTTAGTGTGGGCAGTTTTCCTATGGAGCTCGCCGACGACAAAGGCTAGGAGGTAGCTGCTCATCCGCGGCGTAGTTGCAAAGGTGGTAGTCAGCACGCCATCCTGCTCGGATGATTCGGCGACGGGCATATTACCAAGGACGGTCAAATCCGGCGTGGTTTTTAGTGTTACGTCGTAGGTTGCTTTAGCGGCTGGTTCATCAATACACGGGAGCACTTCCCGGGCATGGTGTGATTCAAATTGGGTGGCAAACAGTCGTTTCTTGACGCCGTCGTGTGTGAAATAGCAAGGGTATAATCCGTGCATGGAATCGGTGATAGTTCCGGAAAAATCAATAGAAACAGTGTGCTTACCGACGCCCAAATCTGATTGTGATAAGCGCAGTTCGTCAAACTCTCCTTGAGAAAATGCAGCTGGCTGGTCGTCAATTAGCACCGAGTGAATAGTCAAATCTTTGGCGTGTAGCAAAATTGATTGGCCAGTTGATTCGCCAGAAATGACAACTTTGCCAGAAAAGGCTTTCTCTTTGGCGCGAGTCAAATCGATAGTTAATGCGTAGTGGTTTGGTATAAATGTGTCGAGTAGGCGTGGAACTTTAGTCATGGTTTTATTATAATACAGCCATGAGGGTGAATAAAATATGGCATCGACAAGTGATGGTCATATTAATAGTGGTGGTGGCCGGTGTGGGAGTTTGGGCTTCACAAATTGCTCAACCAGAAACTCAGACGATAAAAACATCAACGCAACGAGAATTATTTGGCGATTCAAACGCGAAGGCAGAGTTGGAAAAATTGGAAGTCAAGGGGCGTGCGCCAAAAACCGGCTATACGCGTAAGCAGTTTGGTAATGGCTGGGGTAAAATTAATGGCTGTTCGGTCCGCGAGGTGATTTTAGCGCGGGATTTAACGGATGAGAAAATTGATGAAAAATGTCGAGTTGCTTCTGGCGTATTGAATGATGTTTATACCGGTAAAACAATTCATTTTCAGCGTGGTGAGAAATCGAGTTCTAAAGTGCAGATTGATCACGTAGTGGCATTGAGCGACGCTTGGCAGAAAGGTGCGCAGCAATTGTCGCCGGGGGAGCGGGAAAAATTGGCAAACGATCCACTAAACCTGTTGGCTGTTGACGGTCCAGCTAACCAGGCCAAAGGTGATGGCGATGCAGCAACGTGGCTACCGAGCAATAAACCGTTTCGTTGTCAATACATAGCGCGACAGATAGCAGTAAAGCGACGATATCGACTATGGGTGACAGAGGCAGAAAAGAATGCGATGGCTGGTATTTTAGGAAAATGTGCTGAAGCAAATTGACAAAATGAAATATTTTTAATACAATAGGAAAGTACTCATCCGGCCGGCAGGTCGGAGTTTTTCGTTTATGGAAGTTTGAAACGGAAAAGGATATAATTATATAAAAGAAGGAGATAAATATGGAAGATTTGAATATTAAGCAATTGATGTTGGCGGTGCGGACGATTGCCGAGGAAAAGAACCTGCCAGAAGAAACGGTTTTGGAGGTAATTGAGCAGGCTATCGCGGCAGCGTGGCGTCGTGATAACGGCACGCGTGAGCAGTTGGTGCGCGCCAGCCTGAACATCAATAGAGGCACGGCTGTGGTGTCGGTCGTCAAAACCGTGGTTGAAGAAGTCGAAAATGACGTCAATCAAATGAGCCTCGACAAGGCCAAGGCGGTTGACCCAGCGGCTGAGCTGGGCAGCGAAGTGACGGTCGAGACTCACAACGTGACGACGTTTGGCCGGGTGGCAGCCCAGACCGCCAAGCAGGTGATCTTGCAGCGGCTGCGCGAGGCAGAGCGTGAGGTGGTGTTGGCAGAATTTGAGGATAAAATTGGCACGGTGGTGACCGGTACGATTCAGCGAGTTGAGCCACGCGTGGTACGAATTGAGCTGGGCAAGGCAGTCGGCATCATGCCGCAGTCAGAGCAAATTCCTGGCGAATACTACGGTGTTGGTCGCCGCGTCAAGGTGTACATCAAGGACATCGAGCGCGAGGGACGTGGTCCGCAGTTGATTTTGAGCCGCGGTAATGAAGAATTTGTGCGGTTCTTGTTCAGCCAGGAAGTGCCAGAGATGGAAACGGGCGCTGTGGAGATCAAAGCCATTGCCCGCGAGGCGGGTCGCCGCACCAAATTGGCGGTTGCATCGGCACTGCCGGGTGTTGACCCAGTCGGTACCTTCGTCGGCGGTCACGGGACGCGCGTTCAGGCGGTGATGAACGAAATTGGCGAGCAGGAAAAAATTGATATCATTCCGTTTGAGGAAGACGCGGCTGGCTTCATCGCGAATGCCATGAGTCCAGCGGAAGTACTGAGCGTAACGGTCAATGAAGATGAAAAGCGGGCAACAGTGTATGTTAGCGAGGATCAGCAATCAGTGGCCATCGGTCGGGCTGGGCAGAATGTTCGCTTGGCAAGTCGGCTGACTGGCTATGAACTGGATATTGAGGCAAAGGCGGCTGTTAAGCCTGAAGCAAAGCCTCGCAAAAACATTGAGGATAGTTTGATGAGCGCGGTCGAGGAGGTGGCGGAATAGGCTGCCTCGTGAGAATCGCCGAAAACGAAAGGAGGGCGATATGCCGGAAGATTTTTCTGAATTGGAATCTCGATTGACGGAAACGGCTCGCGCGAGCTTGGAGCGGGCTGGTTCGCTGGCGCATAATGATGGCAGCGCTTATGTCGGTACCGAGCATATTTTACTCGGCGTGCTGGCGCAGAATTCGTCGCTAGGTGCGAAGATTTTGGCGGAGAGCGGCGTTACTTTAGATCGGGCAGAATTGGCATTGAATTTGACTGCCAAGCCGCTGGTAATTACGGTGGTGCAAAAGGGCTTGAGTGCTGAAGTGGTCGAGTTGATTCGGACGTCGTGGCAATTAGCGGTGGAGTTTGGACAGGAGCGAGTTGGCACTGAACACATTATATATGGCATGTTGCAGCAGCACGAGGCGCGGGCGACCAAATTGCTGCGCGATATGAATATTGATATTGAACATTTGCGCGGAAGTTTGGAAGATGTGTTTGATAAACAACAGTTTGAATCGCTGCAAAGTGATCGCGGCACGGCGGCTAAGAAGTCGGGCGATTTGAAAATTCTGGACAAATTTGGCGTAGATTTGACGCGGCGGGCCAGCGAGGGATTTTTAGATCCAGTGATTGGCCGGGCGGCGGAGATTCAGCGGATGATTACCGTGCTGGGGCGCCGCAGTAAGAATAATCCTGCGTTAATTGGTGAGCCGGGTGTTGGTAAAACTGCGGTAGTTGAAGGCTTGGCGCAAAAAATTGCCGATAATAAAGTACCGGAGTTTTTGAAAGGTAAGCGGCTTTTCCAATTGGACTTGACGGCGATGATTGCCGGGACGAAATATCGCGGTCAATTCGAGGAGCGGCTGCAAAAAGTTTTATCGGTTGCTAAGAAACATCAGGAAGTCATTTTGTTTATTGATGAGCTGCATTTGCTGGTTGGCGCTGGTTCGGCGGAAGGTTCAATGGATGCGGCTAACGTATTAAAACCAGCATTGGCGCGCGGCGAAGTGCGGCTGATTGGCGCGACGACGTTTGATGAATATCGCAAGCACATTGAGAAAGATGCTGCCTTGAGTCGGCGTTTTCAGGCGGTAACGGTGGCAGAACCATCGACGGAAGAAGCGGTAGCAATGCTGAAAGGATTGAGCGGCAACTTGGCTAAACATCACCAAGTACAGATTTCTGACGAGATACTGGCTGAGGCGGTGGATTTGAGCCAGCGCTACGTGACGGAGCGGTTTTTACCGGATAAAGCAATTGATGTGATTGACGAGGCAGCGAGCCTGCTTAAGTCAAGCTTACCGGCGAAGTTATCGCGAAAGGATAAATTGTCGCGTCGAATCAAGCAGCTAGCTGGGAAGATTGACGCCGCTGTTGAGACTGAGGATTATCAGCAAGCTGCGGAGTTTAAGATGCAAATGCGCCAATTAGAGCAGCAAGCAGGCAAATTAACTGATGAGGCTGAGACGAGGCCTAGCTTGACGGATGAATATTTGCGCCGGGCGATTTCGGCGATGACTAATATTCCGGTTGATCGTTTGTCGCTGAACCAGATGAAAGATTTGCTCCAATTGGAGAAGCGCTTGAGCCAGGGAGTGCTAGGCCAGGGCGAGGCGATTGAGCAATTGGCGCGGTCGATTCGCCGAAATAAAGCTGGGCTGAATCGCCAAAACGGACCGTTAGGATCGTTTATTTTCCTCGGACCCACCGGCGTGGGCAAGACGGAATTGGCGTGGGTGCTAGCGCGGGAAGTGTTCGGCGGCGATAATAGTTTGATTAAGATTGACATGAGCGAGTTTTCGGAGCGGCACACGGCTAGCCGGCTGATCGGCGCGCCAGCCGGTTATGTTGGCTATGATGACGGCGGCAAATTGACCGATAAGGTTCGCCGGCAGCCGTATAGCGTGGTGCTGTTTGATGAGATTGAAAAGGCGCATCCAGACGTACTAAACTTGCTGCTGCAGATTTTGGAAGACGGCAAGCTAAGCGATTCGCACGGGCGGACGGTCAGTTTTCGTCAGACGATCGTGATTCTAACAAGCAATGTCGGCGCCGAACAAATGGTGCAAGATTCAGAGCTGGGCTTTACGTCGTCCAGCCAGCAAAAATCGTCTAGTCAAGACCGCCACGAACGGAATTCGCGGGCTGCCTTGCGTGAACTGGAGGATTTTCTGCGGCCAGAGCTGATTGGTCGATTTGACGGCGTAATTACGTTTAAGCCGTTGACCCGACCAGTGGTGCGCAAGATTTTTGATAATCTAACGGCTGATTTAATTGAGGCGGTTAAGCAGCGCGGCATGACTCTTAATATTACGCCGGCAGTGAAACGCTGGCTGATAAAGCAGGGTTTTGACGAACAGCGCGGCGTGCGGGTGCTGAGGCGGACGATTCAGGCGGAATTAGCAGATCCGCTTAGTGATGTTTTGTTATCAAACAAGGCAAAACCGGGCAATATATTGGAAACTAAAATTGATAACAATAAGGTGGTGGTAGATGTCAAGCGTACGTAAAGTTGCCGGCGGCTTTCTGTCGCTAGCTTTGGTTATCGGCGCAATCCTAGCGGTAGTCAATCGGCAGCAGATTATTGACGAGATTACGTTGTGGCAGTATCATCCGAGCGAGCAGATTGCCGCTATTGCTAGTCGAGCTAAAATGTCAGAGACTGGCAAGAAAATGTTTTATATTTCCAAGCCACAGATTAAATCAGCGAACGAATTTAATGAAGACTGTCGGCGCGTAGAAAAAGGTAATGCGATTTTAGGCTGCTATAATCAGTCGTCTGGCGAAATTTATGTTTATGACGTGACTAATCCTGAACTTGACGGCGTAAAGGAGGTTACTGCGGCGCATGAAATGCTGCATGCGGCTTGGGCTAGGCTGGGCTCGGCTGAGAAAAAACAGCTGACGTTGTTATTAGAGCAGGCTTACGAAAAAGTAAAAACAAACAAGTTGGCTGAGCGGATGGAGTATTATAATCGGGCGCAACCAGGTTCGCGGGCTAATGAATTGCACTCAATTTTAGGGACGGAATTTGCCAATTTGGGAGATGAGCTGGAGTGCTACTATAAGAGATATTTTACTGATAGGTCAGAAATTTTACGCTTACATGCACAATATCAAGAAAAGTTTGAATCAAGAGAAAAGGAGGCTCGAGAGCTTAGTGAGTCTTTGAAAACTCGTAAGGAAGATTTGGACCAAGAATTAGCGCAATATTCAGCAGACGTGGCAGACTTTAATCGGCGGGTGGCGGATTTTAATCAGCGAGCAAATAGTGGCGATTTCGTCTCACAAGATGATTTTGCAAGGCAGCGCCGTAGTTTACAAGCGGAGCTATCAGGCCTAAATAGGCGTCGTGCTAGTCTGAATGCTCAGGTTGACTCCTATAATTCTGACGTTTTAAGACTGAGGCAGCTGGGTGTAAAGATTAATGAGTTGAATAAGAGCTTGGATAGTGTAGAGGGGGCGAAGTAATGGCAAAATCTCGAAGCCAGTTTATTTGCCAGCAGTGCGGAGCTAGCTTTCCAAAATGGGTAGGTAGGTGTGAAAATTGCGGTGAGTGGAACTCCTTAGTTGAGCAGACTATTGCACCAAGCGGGGCCTCTGCCGTTGATAAATCATCTGGGCGCGGCAAGGTATTAAAGACCTCTAATATTCGTGAGGCGGCAGTGGAATCTGGGCTGGAGAGGCTGAGTACGGGAATCGATGATTTAGACACAGTTTTAGGCGGAGGATTCTTGGCCGGTGGTGTGGCACTGGTGGCGGGGCAGCCGGGAATTGGTAAAAGTACCCTGCTGGCACAAGTCGCGGCGCATATTGCTTTTTCTAAATCGGTGTTGTATGTCAGTGGTGAGGAATCTATCTCGCAAGTGAAATTGCGGGCAAAGCGCCTGGGCGTGGCCAGTTCAGAAAATTTGCAATTAGCGTCAAGTAATAGCGCTGAGGATATTGCTGTGTCAATTCAGCAAGGTAAGTATGATTTGGTAATTGTTGATTCAGTACAGACAATTTCTTTGAGTGAAATCGCTTCAGCTCCCGGTTCAGTCAGTCAAATCACCAACTCATCCAACGTTATCATTCGCGCTGCTAAGGCTTCAGGTACGGCAGTGATTTTAGTCGGTCATGTGACCAAAGAAGGTTCGATTGCTGGTCCGAAAGTCCTGGAGCACTTGGTCGATGTGGTGCTGAATTTTGAAGGCGATCGCTACGGCGGTTTTCGAGTAGTGCGGGCGCAGAAAAATCGCTATGGTTCGACTAACGAGGCGGCAATTTTTGAGATGGACGAGCAGGGCTTAAGAATTGTTAAGAATCCATCAGCGGAGCTTCTGGCGGAGCGGCGGAATCTTGACGGCTCAATTGTTTTAGCGACCATGGAGGGGGCGCGGCCGCTATTGGTCGAAATCCAGGCATTGGTTAATCCAACAAATTTTGGCTATCCTAAGCGCACAGCGAGCGGCTTTGATTTGAATAGGTTGAATCTGTTGGTGGCGGTTTTAGAGAAGCGCACAAAATTGAAATTGGCAGATAAGGATATTTATGTCAATGTAGTTGGTGGATTAAAGTTGAATGATCCAGCGGCCGATTTGGCGGTAGCGATGGCGATTGCTAGCGCGAGTGCTGGTCGGAGCTTAGACGAGGGAGCTGTAGTGTTTGGTGAAATTGGTTTGGGCGGTGAAGTTCGTTCGGCAACAAATTGGCATGCGCGCATTAAGGAGGCGAAGAAATTGGGTTTCACTTACGCAATTGCTCCAAAAGTTCACAAGGACAAATTTATAAAGGGCGTCGGCGATATGCGACAGGCGCTGATTGATTATTTACAATAAGAAAGAGGAAAAATGAAAGATTTTTATAGCTTAATTATCATTGTTATGCTGCTTGGTCTGGCGGCGGAAGTTTATTTTTTGGCAAGACCGCGGCGGCATTCATATACGGGCGCTATGCCAATTTTAGTGGATACGTCGGTATTGATGGATGGTCGAGTAATTGATTTGGCTAAGACCGGCTTTTTGCTTGGGCAAGTTATTGTACCGCGAAGTGTGCTAGCAGAGCTGCAACTACTGGCTGACGGCGCTGACCACGACAAGCGTGAGCGAGCGCGATTTGGTATGGATGTCATGAAGGAATTGAAAGACGTGCTGAAATCATCGTTCGAGCTGTATGAGGACGGTTCGCGGGTGCCAGAAGGTGTTGATTCTAGACTATTAAAGTTGGCTAAAGAAATGGACGCGGCAGTGCTGACCCTTGACTATAATTTGAACAAGGTGGCGCAAGTCGATGGTGTGAAGGTGCTTAATATCAATGAGCTGGCAAAGAGCTTGAGGATGAGCTATCTGCCGGGCGATGAGCTTGATTTGGAGTTAACCCAAAAGGGCCAGGATTCACATCAGGCGGTGGGATATCTCAGAGATGGCACGATGGTGGTAATTGAGAATGCTAAGCGCTATATCGGACAGACAAAGAAGATTGAGATTATTCGAAGTCTGCAAACCGACGCCGGGAAAATGATGTTTGCGAAACTTGCTGCCGAGCCAAAAAAACCAATCAAAAAGCAGAAGACAAGCGCCCCTAAAAAACGGACAAATGGCCGTGCAAAAACATCAGCCCAGCACGAAGCTGAGCTGATTAACCTGGTAAATAAGCAATAGGCTGTTTGTTTAGCCGCTAGATGATGAAGTAAAGCTACTGTTGGAAGTGGCCGTGTAGTAAGCTCGGTCTCTTACAGTTACAGAAACAGTATGTGTTCCTGCGCTGCTTATCTCTACAGTGGCTGTTTGTTTACCACCGGTATTTATTTCTGAGCTCTTGATACTCTTGCCATCAACGGTAATTTCGATTGCTGCGACTTCCCATGTTCCGGCTGAAACGTCAACGCTAATGGTATATTTTTTGCCACTATTAGACACTGATACAGCGCCAATTTGCGGCTTGACATCTTCACATTTATGAGTATCGTCCTCGGCATTGGCATCGTATCCATCTGGAGCCTTAATTGATTCCTTCTTTGTTAACGGATCGATAATCTTGGTAACTTCAAGCTCTTCCTTGGCGCCATCTGGCGTACAGTTGGTAGCCTTCTTCTTAGAGACCTTGTCGAAAGTGATTTTCTCCGAAGACTGACTTTGTTTCTTATTCCACCAAGATGGATACAGCTCGCCGTCAACCGTTTGGATGCCGTTTGGACGATCGTACCATTGACCAGACTTCCACTTGCCTTCTTTGGCATAAACCTGAGTATGGGCAAATGACATAACGCTCCTAACGACTGGCATGGCGTAATTTGAGGCAGACGTACCAATCACGCTTGTGTCGGAGTTACCAAGCCAAATTCCCATGACTAGCGCTGGGCTATAGTTAACAATCCAGAGATCCTTTGGCTGTGAGCCTTTGTCGGATGTGCCAGTTTTTGCGGAAGTCCGCACGCCATTAACACCCATCCAGCCGTGAAGACCGGTAGTCCTATCAGACAGGATATCGTTTACGATGTATGCCGACTGTGGGTCAATCACTCGCTTGCCGTCATCCTTCCATTTCTTCAAGGTTTCTCCCTGGCTATTTTTCACTTCAATGACGCTTGAGCTATCTTTCTGAACTCCCATCCGAGCCAGAGTGCCGTAGGCATTCACCAATTCTGTTTGCTTAGTGCCACAAGCACCAATTGAGGCACCCAGTCCGTAACCACCAGCATTTTCCTCTTGGCGGCAGTAATTGGTATTGCCCATATTGCGGATTCCTTCGACGACCGGTTTAGCGGAGCCATTGCCAATAATATAAGCCGCCTTAACCGCTGGAATGTTTCGTGAGAAGGACAGGGCTTTACGGATATTGATACCGCCCATAAACTTACCATCCCAGTTACGCAGTTTCGCTCCGTAAAGACTGTCGATGTTATCGTCACTCAGTACTGTGCCGCTGCCGTAGGCTTGTTTATTATCGTGTTTATCAAATAGCTGTGCAAAAACAAGTGATTTAATAGTGGAACCTGGCTGAATGTAGGAAACGGCAGCATTATCTTGACCGTAGCCAGCGTGGTTAAAGTCGCGGCTACCAACCAGCGCTACGATTTGTCCAGTCTGGGTATCTTCAATGGTTGCCGCGCCGTTACTAATTCTGACGGCATCTGGTCGGCCAGTCGCAAAGAAAGCTTTCATCTCGGTCTCGAGCTTCTCTTGGATTCGCCAATCTAGCGTAGTTTTAATAGTCAATCCACCGCGACCGACAACCGACTCGCCAAGCTCCTTGCTGAGCTGGTTGCGAACCATCAATAGGAAGTGTGGGGCCTTGATATTTTCTAGCTGTTCGGTTTGTGGCTTGATAGTACTTAGAACGTCAACTTTCTTGGCTTTTTCGGCCTCAGCTTTAGAGATGACACCTTGTTCAGCCATGTAGTCAAGAGTTGTGTGCTGGCGGGCAATTAACGCCTTATTGCCAGCGGTGTTGTACGGATTATAGTAGGTTGGATTCTGCGGAATGCTGGCAATCAGCGCTGCTTCCGCCAGTGTCAAATCTTTGGCGTGCTTCCCGAAATATGTTTGTGAGGCAGACTCCGCACCGTTACGTCGACCGCCATACGGAGATTCGTTTAGATATAGCGATAATATTTGATCCTTGCTATACATGCGTTCGACTTCAATTGCCAGAATTATTTCCTTAATCTTACGAGGAATACCACTAATCGAACGGTCACCAGCCTCATCGGCGAAGAAGACTTGCTTGACCAGCTGCTGCGTCAGGGTCGAACCGCCTTGGACTTGGCGTCGTGAAGCGGTTGAGAGAAGTGCGCGTGCCATACCGCTAACGCTAATGCCGTGATGGTTATAAAAGTCACGATCCTCAATTGCAACGGTGGCTTTCTTTAAGTAATCACTAATCTGATTAGCCTCAACAACTAATTGATAATTTCCCGTTCCTTTGTCTTCCCAGAGTAAGTTGTCGTTGCGGTCGTAATATTTGGTAACGGTAGTCTGTACGCGCTTGGCAAGTTCGCCAGGGCGGATTTTATCAAGGTCTTTACGGAAGTAAGCGAATAGTCCGCCGATGAGCAGCAACATCAATAAAATGCTAACGCCGAGGATTTTCAGCGCCATTAGTCCGCCTCGCTTAGAGAACCAATATTTCGCTAAACGCTTCGGGTGTAGCCGGTAAAAGAATCGCTTGACGGGATGTTTTGGCAGCGTTGCCAAATATTCTGCTCGTTCGCGCGCCTCCTTATCTTTCTTTGTTCGATGTTTTTGCGCCAGATTGGCATAAAGATTCATCCGTTTTGACGGAGATTTCTTCTCTGTTGAGCTAATCGATGTCTTCCTTTTCACAATTCTAATTATATCATGCATATGTTTCGCTTCAATCATAAAATTGCTATACTAATCATTAGAAAAGGAGTGATATGAAGTTATCAGAGGAATTACAGTGGCGCGGGTTTGTCAATCAAATGACATTCGACGATATTAGCAAAGTTGATACGCCGCGCAAATTCTATTTTGGCGTTGACCCAAGCGCTGATAGTATGCAGATTGGTAATTTAGCAGCAGCAATGATGGTGCGGCTATTTATGGAATATGGTCACGAAGCTTATCTGCTGGTAGGCGGGGCGACTGGTATGATCGGTGATCCGGACGGCAGGAAAGACGAGCGTGAAATTCGCAATGCTGATACGGTAGCGCATAATGTGGAATGTATTTCGGCGCAGTACAGGCGCGTTTTTGAGGGGCGTGATTTTCATCTGGTTAACAATGCTGATTGGTTCCGTAATATAAACTACATTGATTTCTTATATAAAGTTGGTAAATATATGTCAATGACGCAGCTGCTTGATCGCGAGTTTGTCCAAGCGCGCATCGGCGAGGGCGGCAGCGGTATCAGCTATGCTGAATTTAGTTACTCATTAATGCAGGGCTATGACTTCTTACACTTATTCCGAGAGTACGGTGTTACGCTGCAGGTATGCGGTGCTGATCAGTGGGGAAACTCGACGACTGGCGTTAGTCTTATCCGCAAATTAGAGGGCAGCGAAGCGCATGTTTACTCGGTGCCGCTGGTTATCAACAAAGCAACTGGCCGTAAGTTTGGCAAGTCTGAGGGCGGTGCAATTTGGCTTGACGAAAATAAAACCAGCGTATATAAGTTTTATCAATTCTGGCTAAATGTTGATGATGACGGTGTAATCGACTACATGAAGATGTACACTACGCTAGACCGCGAATCAATTGAAGCTATCGCCGAAAACCATGAGGTTAATCCAGGCGCCCGCTCAGCCCAAAAAGTTTTGGCGCGCGAAGTCACCGATATCGTCCATGGCGTCAATCGGCGCGAATCAGTGGAGCGGGTGACTGAAGTGTTGTTTGGTGGCGGTGATTTCCGGCAATTGTCAGACGATGACCTGGACGCTCTGGCTCAGGAAATTCCGCGCGTTGATGTCGGCGTCGGCGTAATTGAAGCATTGGTGGTCTCTGGCGCGGTCAGCTCCAACGGCGAGGCAAAACGCCTATTGAAATCTGGCGCCATCAGCCTCAACGGCGAAAAAATAATCGAAGACCAAGCTGTCAACACTACGTCGCTACTGAAAAAAGGCAAAAATACATTTGTATTAATTATGGAGGGAGAAGAAGAGTGAAAAAAATTATCGGGTTTGATTTGGATGACACGCTAGCTATTACCAAGTCGCCAATTAGCGATCGGATGGCCGGCATTCTTAGCCAGTTGCTTGAAAATTATGACGTGTGCGTCATTACGGGCGGCACATTCCAACAGATTAAAAAGCAGGTGATTGATCGGCTTAATGTCCAGCCTGAGTTGCTCCAGCGGTTTCACGCGATGCCGACTTGCGGCACTAGGTATTATCGATTTGATGCTGCTGATGATGAATGGAAGATGCAGTACGCGAATGATTTATCTGATGAACAAAAAGCTCAGATAACTACGGCGCTGGAGGAGGTTGCTCGAGAGATGGGCATTTGGTGCGATAATCCTGCGGGTGAAATTATTGAGGATCGGCACAGCCAGATTACCATGTCGGCATTGGGACAGCAGGCGACTCCAGAGGATAAGTACGCCTGGGCGGAAAATTATAAGGATGTCCGTCTGGTATATCGCGATAAAGTGGCAGAGAAGTTGCCTGGTCTTGAGGTGAGGATTGGCGGTACGACCAGCACTGATATCACGCTGCCAGGAATTGATAAAGCCTATGGTATTGGTAAGCTGCTTGAGTTGAACGATTGGTCAAAGGAAGAGGCGCTATTCTTTGGCGATAAATTACAAGAAGGCGGCAATGATTTTCCAGTCAAGCAAATGGGCGTTGACTCAATAGAAGTGAGAGGTTGGGAAGACACCGCCTACGCGCTGGAAGGTATCAACGCTGTTTCCTAGATGAAGCTAACGACTCCATTAGAGCAAATCAAAGGCGTCGGCCCCAAAACCGCCCAAGCGCTGTCGGCGGCGGGTCTGGAGACGGTGGCGGACGCCTTGGATTTTTTGCCGCGGGCGTATGATGATTATTCGGCGGCGGTCAGCACCGCTGATCTTCAGCCGGGCAAGGTGACGGTGCGGGCGCGCTGCGAGTCGATTTCGACGCGGATTGTGCGCCGGGGCCTGAGAATTACCACGGCGGTGCTGGCGGATGATTCTGGCAAAGTTAAGGCTGTTTGGTTCAATCAGCCGTACCGCGAATCGCAGCTCAAATCTGACGCCGAATTCATGTTCTCCGGTCAATTTGGCATGCAATACAACAGCTATCAGATCAGCAGTCCATCCGTTGAACTCGCCAAGCAGACAGATGCGTCCGACGCCCAGCATACGTCGGGCATTCATCCGATCTACAAATCCATCAAAAACCTTCGCCCCAAAACCGTGCAGGATTTGCTGAAGAATTTGCGCCCCATCATGGAGTTTTTGCCCGAGACGTTACCGGAACACATTGTCCAGCGGCAAAAACTAGTCAGCCGCGCTGAAGCTGTCAAGTTTCTACATGCGCCCAACAATCATGAGGAAATTGCCCGCGGTCGTGAGCGCTTGGCGTTTGAAGAATTATTTGAAATGATTTTGGCAGCGCAGTTGAATAAGCAGAAACAAACCAAGCTGACTGGCTGGCGCATCCCGTTCAATCAGCCGGTCGTCAAGCAATTTGTTAAGCAACTGCCATTCCCCTTGACCAACGCGCAGCGCCGCGCCGCCTGGCAGATTTTGCAAGATTTGGAGTCGGAGCATCCGATGAACCGCTTGTTGCAGGGTGATGTTGGCTCAGGCAAAACCGTGGTCGCCGGGCTGGTGGCGGCAGAAGTGGCGCAGGCTGGCTTTCAGGCGGCCATCATGGCGCCGACGGAGATTTTGGCGACTCAGCACGCCAAGACGTTGGATGAATTATTGGCGCCATTTGGCGTGTCGGTGGCGCTGCTAACGGGACACGTTAAGGGCGCCCCACGGCGGCAGCTGCTGGACAATTTAGCAAATGGTGACATTGACGTGGTGGTTGGTACGCACGCGCTGATTCAGGAAAAAGTGGCGTACCATAAGCTGGGTTTTGTGGTAATTGATGAGCAACATCGGTTCGGCGTCAAGCAGCGGCAGGCATTGCTACAAAAGTCAGACTATATGCCGCACCTGCTTAGTATGACCGCCACACCGATCCCGCGGAGCTTGGCGTTGACCTTGTATGGCGAACTGGACATCTCGATTTTGGACGAGTTGCCAGCTGGGCGTCAGCCGATTGCAACGAAAATTTGGTTGCCAGCCTCAGCGCCGAAACTCTATGAAACCATCGAACAGGAACTGGCTCAGGGTCGCCAAGCCTACGTCATCTGCCCATTGATTGATGACAATCCTGACAATGACAAAAAGTCGGTCGAGGCGGAATATCACAAATTGGCAAAAACGATGTTTCGTCATCGTCAGGTCGGATTACTACACGGTAAATTGCCGCCGGAGGAAAAAGCGGCGGTCATGCAGCAGTTTGCGGACGGCGAGCTGGACATGCTGGTGAGTACCACAGTCGTGGAAGTTGGCGTCAACGTGCCGAACGCTACGGTCATGCTCATCGAAAATGCCGATCATTTTGGTCTCAGCCAGCTTCATCAGCTGCGCGGGCGGGTTGGGCGCGGCGAGCACCGGAGTTTTTGTCATTTGATGCTGTCGGGTCACGACAAGCCGAGCCAGCGCCTCAGGGAAATTGAGAAGTCCCAAGACGGATTTTACCTAGCGGAAGTTGACCTGAAACTGCGCGGTCCTGGTGAGATCTATGGCAAGATGCAACATGGTGCGCTGAACCTAAAAATTGCCTCGCTGAGCGACACGCCGCTGATCGCCCGTGCGCAGACGGAGGCCGAGCGCTTTGTCAAAGAGGGGCAGGATTTGCTACAATATAACCATCTGGCGCGTGCCGTCAGCCGCTATCAGCGATTAACCATTTTGAATTAATATGTACGCAGGAACAACAATTAGAGATGGCTCTGGTCGATTTATCGGTGTTCATCAAAAGATAGATCGAGTGGCCAGGCGACACCTTGAACCGATGCTGCCTGATTGGTGCGAATTTCCTGATGTGAAAAATATTCTGCATTTTGAGGGCAAAAACGGTCCTGACGGCGTTAAGCGCAAAAGTCCAGCCGTTGACGAACCATGGCATTTCATCAATCCAGACGACCCGAACGACACGGCGCTGCTGGACATGATCGACCAGCATATTGATAATCTAGCGAAAGCGCTGCAGAAACATAATTCTGAACGAGCGGCCTTTGAAGCGGCATGGATGGCGCACGCCATCACCGATGGTCTGACGCCGGCGCATCATTTTCCGCTGGAGCACGCCATGCAGGAGCTGCGCGGCGGCGAAGGTCTGGAGACACGAACCTCCATCCTCAAGAAAAATGTCATGAAGGGTGACACGGGGATTGAACTCATCAAAAACAACTGGAAATTCTGGGGTGCCAAAGGCATGATGACCATGCATGTGGCGTTTGAAGCGGGCGTGGCGAGTGTGGTGGCCTATCCGCGCTTTAAGGACGCCGTGCCAAGCGAGGCTGAGATTTTACAGGTCAAGCAGCAAGGCTACCGAGAATATTATCTAGAGCAAGTGCACGCTGTGGCCGACCTAAAGATGTATGATAATTTTGGTAAAAATGGCTGGACGACTGATTTGGCGTGGCAAACTAACCATGAACTGATGCCGATCATCATCAAAGCCGTCATGCTGGGCTGGCTCGCGTCGGTGTGGAAGCTTGAGGCAAAACGGTGAGAGTGCGCATCATCGCTGGGGAACTTGGCGGACGATTCATTCAAACTCCACCAGGCTCGACGACACATCCCATGGGTGAGCGAGTCCGTTCGGCAATGTTTAATTCACTGGGCGAGACGGTTCGCGGTTCGCGGGTGCTGGATGCTTTTGCTGGCTCTGGCGCGATTGGCCTGGAAGCACTCAGTCGCGGTGCCGAGTCGGTGGTTTTTGTGGAGCGAGACCGGGTCGCGCAGCGCGTGATCGCCGAAAACATAGCCAGTTTGGGCGTCGATGAAAAATCTATTGTAATAAAAACAACGATATCGAATTGGCTGGAAACTTCAGGCGTAACAGGGGAGTTTGATATTATTTTTGCTGATCCGCCATATCACAATCCTCAGTTTTCCACAGTTTCGCGGCTAATGGGGCTACTCAAACCTGGTGGAACTATGATATTATCACATCCAGGAATAGGTGAGGTGCCAATTCAAGACAAAACTGTTGTGGTGGACAGTCGTAGTTATGGGGAGGCGCACCTCACCAAGTTCCTACGACTAGAATAGGTCAAATTACGCCCCAACTGTACGTTGGTGTTTTTTATTTTAAAAATAGTGCTCAAGTTTTATGAGCACTATTTATTAGCTTATCTAATCCGCTATGAAGTAATTTTCGCTAACGCTTTAGCAATTTCGGAGTCGTTAAAGTTTATTCCTGATTTCTTTTTAATCTGCAAACGAAGTGTGCGCACTACTTCTGGTGACTTCACTGCTTTACGCATATTATCTTCCGTTAATGCATCAAAACGCTTCCAATAGGCCTCCAACTCACCTTTTAAGACGGCACGTTTTGTTAATGCGCTATATGTTTGGATGCGGTACGGATAGTTGAGAGATTAGATAGGTCGTATGAGAATATTTTTTGCGAGCGAATTGGCTTTTCGAAGATGACACGATGTAGCTCAATTTCTTGGCCATTGGTTAATATGGCCCAATCAACACCCTCATTTACAGCATAATCAACAGCTTGTTTTAGGTGGCGCTCATTGAGATTAATAGAAGTTGCCTTAGCCTCAACAACAAACTGAATTTTCTTATTAAGCTGAATAACATAATCAACGTACGTACCGCGAATCATACGTTCAGTTTTGATTTCATCAATAAGAGTGTATCCTAATACGCTACTTAAGAAGCTATTAATCATTAATCTAGCAGTTGACTCATCTGCGTTTAAGTTTTCTTTTTTAGTTAAAAACTTCTTTCTATATTCACGTAAAGCTTTTTCACAAGCTTTTTCTTGAAACTCAGTAGCCATTTTACCTTTCGTTATTAGCTAAACTTACAAATATTTTATCAATAGCACAGCTGAGCTGTAAAGACGTAAGCATTGTTGGCCTCTATCCTGTAGTGAGTAATAAAACTCCACAATACCCAGGGATGGCTAATTGCTGATTTTTCCTGAGGATGAGGTAGCTAGGGTGGGTCGAGGCGATAATTTCAGCGTCTTCTGGAATGAAAAAACTCTGCGGCGCGTCAGCGAAGTTGATGAAGATATAAGCCCGCTCAGTGCCAAGTTCGCGTTTTATGCCAAGGATAAATCCATTACCAGTGTTATGGATAATTCCTATAGAGCCATCTCTGAGGATTGGGAAATCTTGGCGAAGTTGTAATAGATTTCTATGTAAATTAAGCGTAGAATAGCGAATCTTTTTCTCTGTGCTAACATTAATGAACGAGTGGTTTTTATTCACTGGCAGCCACGGCTTTACTTCTGAGAATCCAGCGAACCGTGTATCGTCCCATTGCATCGGCGTGCGCTCCAGGTCGCGGCTGTCGATGGTAGAATGATCGGGGCTAAAATTATCCTGAATATCCTCGGCAGTCAGCTCGCCGTTGGTCATGCCAATCTCATCACCATAGTACATCACGCTAACACCCGGCGTGAGCAGGTTGAGAAAGTGCAAGGCTCGCGCTCGCTCCGCCCCGAGCCGCGAGGCAATGCGCGGCTGGTCGTGATTACCAACGCAGAAAAACGGCCTGGCTGAACCTGCCGCCCGCAGATAATTCTCAATCTTCTGCCCAGTATGTTCCGCGTGCCACTCGTCCTGGCGATATTCCATAAAGAATGCCGACGCCTTCGGGTGGGCTGTCAGAACCTTGTGGTACTGCTGGTAAATATCGCCCAACTTCTCGTCCGGATAAAATTCAAACACCATCTGCTTATCATCATATTCATCGCAAATCGACGCCAGTTCATGCAAATATTCTTGAAAACGCGGCCCCATTTTGCAGTGGTCGTGGATGAACGCACCGTAGGCTTCAGGATCGCTGTGAAAATCAGGATTTGGCGAATCATCACCGAACTCTGGATCTTTCGAAATGCCCCAAATCGCATCAACCCGCATGCCGTCCACGCCCATGTCAAACCAAAATCGCACCACGTTTTTTATCTCGTTCCGAACCACCGGATTATCCCAATTCAAATCCGGCTGCGTCTTCAGGAACGAATGGAGATAAAATTGACCGGTCTGCTCATCAAACTCCCACGAACTACCACCCGACAGACTGCGCCAATTGTTTGGCTCATTGCCGTTCTGTCCGTCGCGCCAGACGTAATAATTACGCTTGGGATCGTCGCGCGATGATCGAGCTTCCTGAAACCACGGATGCTGGTCAGACGTGTGGCAGGGAACGAGATCAATCATGACTTTGATGTCCAGAGTGTGGGCTTTTTCTAGTAATCTTTGAAAATCCTCCAGTCCGCCAAATGTTGGGTCAATGGCTCGATAGTCAGCGATATCATAGCCAAAATCAGTCATCGGCGAGACGAAGAACGGCGAAATCCAAATCCCGTCAACCCCCAGCCACGCCAAATAGTCCAGCTTCTCAGTAATACCATTCAAATCGCCAATTCCGTCGCCATTGGTGTCTCGGAAACTACGCGGATAAATCTGATACAAAGAAGCAACATCTTGCCAAGTTTTCATGATTTAAGTATAAGCGAGATGAGAGCAAAATTCCAGTTTTTAGTCGATGGCACGAAGATTATTGACATTTCTACTTTACTTTGGTAAACTAAAAATATGAATAGCAAGAATGATATTTGGAAAGATGAACAGGCGCGTCAGCTGGCGGATGTTCTTGCTAGTATAGAGGATTCTAATGAAATGCGGGCGTTTCTTCGCGATGTCATGACTCAGAAAGAGATTGTCGAAGTTGGCGCGCGCCTACAAGCTGCCAAAATGTTATCAAAAGGCGAAAAATACGCCGACATCATCGAGGCAACGAAGCTTAGCAGTCGTACAGTTGCTCGGATTAGCGATTGGATGCGAAACGGCACTGGCGGTTATAAAAACGTCTTTAAACATCATTCGCACGTTTGGCCAGCTCGCGCTGAGTAGTTTGTAAATAAATCTAAACAAATGCCGGCGCGATGCTGGCATTTTGATTTTTTGATAGTTAATTTAGCTAATTTTTAGAGATATTTATGAGCAAAATAAGAACAGCCAGGTTCGCTGCGCCAGACGAGGCGAGGGAGAGGTATGACGCGATTATTCCCGCATATCAAGCAGCGTTTGCAGCGCAGCCGTGGTATGAAGTAAGTAAATGCGGCGGCTGCTCGTCAGGCTATTCTCGTCAAAATCCTGGTGATATATGTCAAGCTTGCGGCAGTACAACTGGCGATGAAGCATATACAGAACAGGAATTGACCGAGAGATTTGATGCTATCGGCGAGACGCGCCCAACATGTTGGTATATCGAGGAGACACCGGCGGGATTGGCGTTGGCGGCGGTTGCTTGGATTGCTGATCCGGTGCAGATTGCGGCGGAAAAATATCCTGGGTCGCTAGAAATGGCAGCGTGGCTTAAGTAGAAGTACGTACCGAACGCTGCTTCGGACTCAGAGATAGTATGGCTAGATGAAGTTTTTGCTGATCGCCAGGTCTCGAGACGTAACAATCTAGCGAATTTCCGTCCAATGGTGCGCGGATTTTCTGACCGTCTGGATCGGACGAAGGTGGCTTATCGGACTATTGCGCCAGCGATGACGCGCGCGGCCATGAGGGATTTTGGCGATGATGCGACCATTGATAAAGCCAAATCTGATGTTCCTGATTGGCGGAATTTTGTATCAATCGATTTATCTCGGTAAAAAATAATATATAAGGAGGATAAGAATATGAAAATATTAGTAATTGGCGGCATGCACGGGAATGAAATGCTGGGCATTGATCTGGTCAAGAGTTTACAGGAAAATCCGCTGGAAAATATTGACAGCGTACTGGCGAATGAGGAAGCTATAAAAATAAATAAGCGCTTCGTCGAACAAGACTTGAACCGGTCATTTCCCGGCGTGAAATCAAGCGGCATATACGAGCAGCAGCGCCCGATTGAGCTACTGGAAATGTGCAAGGAGTATGATATTGTTTTTGACTTTCACAATACGTTTTGCCCGGATAATGACTGTACGTTCGTCGGGGAGGGTGCAAATGAAGAGCTGCTGGGTGCGTCATGGTTGCTGGGCTTGCCTCGGGTGATTGTGGCTGATTATGATTGTATAAATAAGCATGCGCTTAATTGCGTGTCGATAGAAATTAGCGTGCAGAGCAGGTTGAATGATGTGAAAATCTGGCGCCAGAAGCTGCAAATGCTCGCTGAAAAGGAAATTGCTGATTGCCGGGCGACTTCAGAGGTGGAGAAGTTTCGCTTTGTATATCGGATAACCCTGGAGGATAAAGCAAGGTTAAACCTTGATCAGGCAAACCTAAGAGCATTCCAGCCAATTGACCAGAATTTGGCGGAGAAAATGGGAGTAAAAACTCCGGCCTATCCTATTTTTATCAACGACAAATTCACGCCGTATAATTATGGAGGGCTGTTAAATAGGATTGATACCTAGATTATTTATGGCGGTGATACTGATGAGTCAGCGCGTGACCCTTGCCACGGCGCAATAAATATAAATTGACAGGGTACGACACTAGGAACGCGGCAGTCATGCACAGCAGCCGGCTTGCCCAATACATGGGATGAGTGAGGTCTTTGTTCATGGCGCCTGGCACAACGAGCATGATGACATTGTCAACGATGGTCATCGACAGAATTGATAACGTATCGGCAGCGAAAACCAATTTGAAGGCTTTGAAGAACGATAGCTTAGCGCTTATCAGCGGGATAGTTGATACAGTATAGCCAGACGTAAATGCCAAAACCGATGCCAAAATTACCGTGGCGTGCGGTGTAAATCCAGCGTGCGTGCCGATGGTGACGCCGAGCATTTCGCCGATCATGCAGCCCGCCAAACAGTGCAAGGTCGCAGCTAACGCCATACGCTTGGTTGAAGTTTTTGTGTTGCAGTGAGAATGAGATTCGTGGTGCATTATTTTGTCCTTATATTATTTAATTCGTAGAGATTAAGTAGCTCTTCGACAGCTTCATCTTGCTGGATTTCATCGCCCGAGGCCATTTTGTCAGCAATGTGCGTGCGCAAATGCCGCTCCAGAATGAGCTTATTGAGCGATGCCAGCGACTTTTGCAGCGCCAGGCTTTGCGTCAAAATATCCATGCAGTATGCGTCGTTAGCAATCTGCTTCTCGAGTCCGCGCATTTGCCCCAAAATAATCTTCGTGCGGTGCAGGGCTTGCCGCTTAATGTCTGCCGTATCCATAGAACTATGATATACCCCATGGGGGTATTATGTCAAATATGATAATATGAAAAAATCGCCCGAAAAGGCGACGGTCTGGATGCTACACTGAATTGGTGCGGATGGGGAGAGTCGAACTCCCGTCTCAACCTTGGGAAGGTCACATAAT
>CAURVB010000013.1:0-21243 GCA_963528615.1 uncultured Candidatus Saccharibacteria bacterium
ATACGGAAAATCTGCCTGATATTTGCCTTGGCTACGACGCTGAATGGTTTAGTGGAAATGACGCCCTGAAGCTAAAATTATACATAGAACAGTTGGGCTATAGCTGCGCGCTGAATTATCCGTATGCGGGTGCACTGGTGCCGATGGACTTTTACCGCGATAGAACGCCTGGGCTGCGCTCAGTAATGTTGGAGATTAATCGGCGTGTTTATCTGGAGGGTGAAATGGTGCGTCAAGAATCAGCGCGCGACATTGGTAAAATAATCAAATACATTGCCAATGAATTACAGGGACTATAACTGAACGCCCAACCACGCCGTCAATACATCGCCGGCAAAGTACGCCATTCCAGCGGCGACCGCTCCCAGGAGCAAGGTGATGGTAGCTTCCCGCCACGGTGATTGCTTGCCGACTTTGCCTTTAATAAAGCCGATTGTTAAGAAAGTAATTGCCGTAAGTAGTGAGCTAATATAGAACAGGGTGATACTTGGCGCTTTCAGAACTGCAATCACGTCGGTCAAGTAGGGTAGTACTGGCACGCTGCCGACCGCCACGAAAGCTAAGAATGTAACTAAACCGATGATTTTAGGAGAAGCTCGCTTTTGGGTGTCGCGGGCCGACTCATCGTGTTCGGCGCTGGCTGCCAAGTAGGCGCTGGAACCCATTGAAAAGCCATCGGCAATTAAGTTGGCCACGCCTAAAATAAGGATGACCGCACTGGAAATCCCCGCGCCAGCCGACGCTGCCACCACGGCAAAGGTTGTCACCGTGCCGTCAACTGCGCCGTAAACAAATTCTGGAATATATCTTTTGAAAAGCAGCTTCATAGCTATATCAGTGTAGCATATCAGAGCGAATTAAGCATAAGGCTATTGACATTTTAATACGCTTATGCTATAGTGAAATAGTTAGATTATCTAATACAAACAAATCATTAAAGCATGCTACAATAGATATAACAAATACAAACTTCTGCAGAAAGGTAAGGCGTGGAAGATATTCAAACGATCATCATCTTACTGTCAATCATTATTGGGTTACTATCAGTCATTATCGTGGCTCTACTGGCAGTGGTTATTACCTTGCTGGCGAAAATAAATGCAGTCATGAAAAATGTTGATAAAATCACAACAAATGTGGCTAGTGCGACTGAGTGGTTGTCGCCCACAAAGGTTTTTAGTGAAATAGCAGGGTTGTTTCGTAAAAAATAATAAAAAGGAGTAACAATATGAAAAAAGTATTAGCAGTTATCGGTGCGGCAGCAGCAGGATTTGCAGCAGGAATTTTAACTGCACCAAAGAGCGGTAAAGAAACCCGAAAAGATTTGAAAAAGAAAGCAGGAAAGCTGAAGTCTGATGCGGAAAAAGTTGCTGGCAAGGCTGCTGCGGCCGCTAAAGACAGCGTCGATTCTTTAAAAACTGGCTCGCAAAAAGTTGGCGATGCAGTAACAGAAACTGCAAAAGGCGTCAAAAGCAACGTTGAAAAACAGTTTAAGTAATATTTGACTGTAGTTAAGAAGACGTGAGATAATAGGACTGATGAAAAGGTTCACTTTCTATCTCACGTCTTTTTTGATTGGATCTAGTTTGTTATTAATGCCTCAGGTGGCATTAGCCCAAACGGCCGATACTACTGCAAATTCGGAACTTACAAAAACCCTTAGCCGGAACTGTAGCTCTGTAAGGGTAGCAATTAAAAATATTCACACCAATGATGCATTAACTCGAGTAAATGTTGGTCAGAGATATAACTCGATTTCGACCAAACTTATGGCCAGATTAAATGGTCGGTTGGCAGTCAATAAGCTGGATAGTTCTAAGCTAGTAAATATCACTAATGATTTTGAGTCGGCCCGCCTAAAATTTAATAGCAATTATAATGATTATGATACAACGATGACCGAGCTTGACCATGCCAATTGCTCGGAGGACGTTGCAGGATATTATCAAAAATTAGTAGCTGCTCGAGAAGCGCGAAATCGTCTGTCAGAGGATGTGAAAACATTGAATGATTTGTTGATAAAATATAGGTCAGAAGTTCAGGTGGTTAAGGATTTGTTGTCTGGAGGGTCTAATGGATAAGCTTAAAGATTTTTTCGATAATTATAGGTTTGTTACGTTTGTCGGTTTGGTGATCGCTGTGTCTGTCGTACTAGTATCAATTGCGATGGTCGTCTATTATAAAACTGACGCATATCGGCTAGACTTGAGTCGGCCTGAATATGCTTCACGCCGTAATCAAATTAGTAAGGACACGAACGAAAAAACCCATGAGTTTGACGCCCAGGGTCAGGTTAATAAGGATACACTGAAAAAATTCTTAAGCATATACGATAAAGAGGCGGATGGGGCCAGTAGAGTTAAGGCGTTTTCTAACGACGTGCTGAGCGATAAAGAATTAGGCCTGTCTAATAACTAAACTATTTCTTAATAATTGGCGTTGGTGTTGGCAGTGTTGCTAAAAGCACGCCTTCACGGTCAAAATTCTGCAATAATCGGTGGCGCATTTCAGAGGTAACGGCCCACTGGTCGGATGGTTGGGTTTTTCCGGCAATGATCAGCTCAGTGCCGCGTCCGCTAATGTCGCCAACGGAGACAAACTTTGGTGGGTCGATGATTTTTCGTTGCCAGGCCTTCTCTTTAGCTAACTTCTCGCCAGTGGTGTTAATGATTTCGGTAACCTCGGATATATCAGAGCTGGGGTCAATATAAATACTGAACCTCGACATGCTATAGCCCATTGTTTTATTGATGACGTGTTGGATTGTGCCATTGGGGACATAATGAACATTACCGCCCGAGTCGCGAATTACCGTCGTGCGAGTTCCGACTCGCTCAACTGTGCCAGCTGCTCCCATGACGTCGACCACGTCGCCAACACGATATTGATTTTCGGCAATGATAAAAATTCCCGATAGAAAATCCTTAACCAGCGACTGAGCACCAAATCCTAATGCCACACCAATAATACCAGCGCTGGCGAATAGCGGCGATAAATCAAATGAGAACAACTTATTGGCGACAATTGCCATGACGTAAAAAATAATAATAATTCGCCAAAAACTACGCGTTAGTTGGATGAGAGTTTTCTCGCGTTTTTCCATGTCTTTACGATGCCAAGAGCGATGTTTGGCGGTAGAGCGGATAGAATAGTGAATCGCCCAAGACAGCAAATATTTGCCAAAAAAATAGACAAAAACAGATCCAATTATAATACTAATAGTTTCAATAATATGTTCGCTAATCAACCAACCCATGCTGTTGTTGTGTAGCCATTGTCCCAAAGTTGAAGAGTCTAAAAACTGTTTTATAAGCTTATCCATTACTGATTTAGTATAATGGAAAGTATGAATTTTGTCGATCCAAATCAGTTTATTATTACTCGTAAGCGCAAAAAATATAAGTTTGCTTTGTTTCACAATTCGCCACTGTGTTTTGAATTTGAGGAGTGGGCACTTCGCCAGGTTGATATTGTGGAAATTGGCGCTGGTAATGGCATGTTTACGGTTGAACTAGCGACGCGTCATCCGGAGCAGGTGTTTGTGGCGGTTGACGTTAAGGGCGATCGCTTGCAAAAAGGCGCGCGGGAAGCGGAAGCTCGCGGGCTTAATAATGTGTTTTTTGTGCGAGCTCGGGCTGATCAGATTGGTGAGTTATTTGCGCCCGGTTCACTGAGTACTATTTGGCTGACTTTCTCTGACCCATTTCCGCGTAAGCGTAGTGCTGGCCGCCGTCTGACGCATCCGCGTTTTCTAAGAAATTATGCCAAGTTGCTGTGCGCCGACGGATCGCTAATCATCAAACACGATAATCCTGATTTCTTCAATTGGAGTCTCGAGCAGCTGGTTGCTGAAGGTTGGTATTTGAAAGAATTGACCTTTGACCTGCACGAATCAGACCTCGGCGAAGATTACAAAATCCTCACCGCCTACGAGCAGCGCTGGTTGGGTGAGGGTAGGGCGACACACTGTGTTCAGGTGTTACCCGACAAAGCTGCGCCCGTATAGTACAAGTAGACAGAGACAGGGTCTATTTACTCAAAAACCGTAACCAGCTACACTATAATTATGCAATTTAACGACTATTCAATAAAAGCAATTTCCACATTAACAGACAAGGAATCTCATCACTATGGTGATGTTGACGCCAGGCTAATGTCTCAGGTTTTGGGGTTGAGTGGTGAAGCTGGTGAAGTGATGGAAAAATTTAAGAAAATATTGCGGGATAAAAATGGTAAAATTTCTGAAGATGATCACGCCGCAATCATTAAGGAGTTGGGCGACGTGCTGTGGTATGTCAATTCCATATCTCATCTGCTCGGTAGCAGCTTAGAAGAAGTGGCGTGGAAAAATAACGATAAACTACTTAGTCGTCAGAGTCGCGGAAAGATTCATGGCAGCGGCGATGATCGTTAACTTTTAGCTAGTTGTTCACGAATCCAGCCATCAATTGTACCCGCACCCATGCAGAGAACCAGTTTACCGGTCGCTTGCGCCGTAGTAATGGCGTGCCATAAATCATCGTCCATCTCTGCAAAGTAAAGTTTTTCTGGATCAATATTTTTGGCGAGCTGCTGTGGTGTTAGAATTGGTAGGTCTGGATTTTCTCTAGTTAGGTATGTTGGCAACCAATAAACCTCATCAGCATCATGGAAAATATCCGCGGTATAGTGGTCTATTATTTCATGCTGACGAACGTTTTGGTGTGGTTGATAAACTAATACCACTTGATCTGATAGCTCTCGGGCCATTTGTAGTGTTGCTTTAATCTCAATCGGATGATGCCCGTAGTCGGAATATAAATTGTCGGCCAACTTTTCAAAGCGGCGCCCTGATCCTGGGAAAGAATTAATTGCTTGATAAATTGCAAATTGCTCGGCTGGCACATCCATGCTTTTTATGGCTTCAATTACCAGTGTGGCATTCTTGCGGTTGTGCATGCCGGGAAGGGTAATATTCTGGTCAATCTCCCTCATGGTGAATAGATTTTTCTGGTCAAAAACGGTAGCGTTTTCCTGCCAAGCGATAACTTTTTGGGATTTCTCGCCAAATTCACGGAAGGCTGATAGGTAAGATTCTTTTGTTGGGTATGTGTCTGGATGGTCGTAATCTACAGAGGTAATTAAACTAATTTCTGGAGAAAAGTGTAAGAAATTGCGATCAAATTCGTCACACTCATACACGAAAAATTCACTATTTTCATCAAACTCTCCACTTGGCGCGAAGCTTAATGTCGAGCCAACGGAATAGCTGACGGGAATTTGTAATTGTTTCATCGTCCAGACTAGCATACTTGTGGTGGTAGTTTTTCCGTGAGTGCCAGCAATTGCAATGAGCTTAAGATTCTTATCGGCAATTATCTGTGCCAGTAGCTCGTCGCGTTTACTGGTTTTTATGCCTAATTTTCGAGCTAAAACTAGTTCTGGATGGTCTTCGGGCAGGGCTGCAGTGTATATGAACCAGTCAAATGGAGTCTTGTCGTGTTCTGTTTGTAAAAATGCACCGGATTGATCAAAAGAAACCGAAATGCCAGCTGCCACTAATTCATCAGTAATAAGACTAGGTGATTTATCGGAGCCGCAAACACTGTAGCCGGCATCAAGAGCGATTTTACTGAGCGGACCAATGCCAACACCGCCAATTCCTGAAAAATAAATCCTCATACTCTTATTATACCATTGTCTAGCTAGTAATATTTCCGCCGTCGGGATAATTTGCTATACTAAAACAAGAGAGAAAGTGGTGGGATGGCAGTAGATAAGCGAAAAACCAAGTTTAGGATTAAACGGCTCAGTCAAGTGAAGACGTGGCAGCTAGTGATTTTGCTTATTATGGCTGGATTTATATCGGCGACATTTCTACGACTTAATAATGTTGGCATGATTGAACGGCGAGAGGCTGTGGAAAATTCCGATAAGACTGGGGATATTGTGAGCCTTCAGCAGCGACTATATGATCTGCAGCGATATGTGGCGACACATATGAACGCTGACCCAGGAAAAATTGCACTAGATCATACCTATAAGCGGGTATACGACCAAAAATTAAAAGAATTTGAAGAGGCGATTAAAAATCGATCAAATAATGACACGATTTCTAAGGTTCGGGCGGTGTGTGATGCTAAGGCTCAACAGGGTGGCTATGGGCGGTTTACTACACAGGCAGATCCGCGTTACGTCAGTTGTATAAACGAGGAGTGGGAGAAATACCCTGCTGCTAAAACTTCTAGTCTACAGTTTGAGGCACCTTCTACCGAGCCATACTACCATACGTTTGTCTCACCACTCTGGTCAGCGGATTTTGCGGGCTGGTCACTGTTGGTGACGGGGGTAATTGCTATGATTATTATAGTGAGATTGGTAATCTTGGGGATTTTAAAATTTATGCTACGACGACAAAATCGACTTTTTTAGCTTGACAGGGGTGGGTAAGAGATAGTAACCTATAAGGGTATAGCATTAATAGGAGGTATAGAACCATATGGCTTACAAGCATACCAACTCAAAGGGGATCACATACTACTTGCACAAGACTGACGTAACTTTGCGCGGCGGTAAGACGCAAACTATCTACTTCTTCACTAAGGTTGAGAAGAATGATAAGGGTGTTCCATGTGATTTGCCAGAAGATCGAATTGTCAAGGAAAACCCACGCAACGGTTTCTTGACAATCTCAAAGAAGAAATAAGCACTTGCGTTATGCATCGGTTTAGCGGTACAATAGTACCAAACAAACAGGTGCCAGAACTCCTCTGCAAAAAGCAGGGGAGTTTTTTGATTATGTTGATTATTTTTAATGATTATGGTATAGTATGATTATGGCAAATGAAAGGATTTTTCCTACTAAACCTTCTTTAGATCGCGATTTAACTGATAATCAAGAAAGACGTCTTGATCACATTGTCGATACTACGGGCTGTTCTTATGATGACGCTAAAAGACAAATGGGTTTTCCTGTGGATGATCCAAAAGAGGTTGGAGATCTTATCAAGAGGACACCTTCACCTAGAGAAGTTGGCGAAAAGTCTGTACAGGCATTTTTCTGTGGTGATTGTTGTAGGTATATAGAACCAGGTAAAAAATGTCCACACGTAAGAGTTGGCAGTCGTGGTGGACGATATACTAGCGATAATAGTAGATACTAAAGAAAAAGCCCTCTTCTGAACGAAGAGGGCTTTTTCTTGGTTGCGGGGGTAGGATTTGAACCTACGACCTTTTGGTTATGAGCCAAACGAGCTACCAGGCTGCTCTACCCCGCGGCACGTACTTTATAATATCAGGTTAATGTAATAATTGCAAATGCCTCAGCGCCTGCGGCTATTACCGCCGAATAAAAAGTTCATCCATTGCTGGAAATTACTGTCGGTTCTTGTTTGTTTGGGGGCAGGGTTTTGTGCGGAAATTGCACTATCTGTTGATGGTGTAATAAGTTGTTTTTCGCCAGGCAGACCCTTGCCGGTTCGCTGTCGAATAGTTAATTCTTGATACTCTTCACTCTGATAATATTTTGACTCATATTCCAATAGAGAGACTTGCAATTTTTCAATTTCCACTTGTTGGTGCTTGTTGTCAATGGAGCGTTGCAGTTCATAATTCTTTTGCATTGATTCAATTGAACCCCAAGCCCAGCTCATGGTAATTAAAACAGCGACAGCAATAACGACGTTATTTAAGGTCAAATAGTCGTGCTGTATCCGGTAAATTAGTCGTTTTAGTTTCAGTTTGTTCATTTTACAAATTCAATATCTACCACACTATATTGTAGCAGGAATGGGGAGAATATTCATCTTATGGTTATCAAGCTCAGACTGTGGTGGGGGCGGCTGGGATCGAACCAGCGACCAATCGGTTATGAGCCGACTGCTCTAACCCCTGAGCTACGCCCCCGTAAAGCTTATTATAGCGCATCAGAGGTGATTAGAGAAGTTTTCCAGCGGCAATTCGCACAGCCTCTGACCAAGAGGTAAAGCAGTGTGGCGTGGCGGCTAGTTCATCGCTGGTTATTTTACACCGAATAGCTAAGGCTAGTTCAGAGGCAAGATCACTGGCGTGTGGTCCAACAATTGTACCGCCGATAATAACTCGTTTCCTATCAACAATCAGCTTCACGAAGCCTGTTCGCTGATCGGTAATGTTACTGCGCACGGTCATGGTTAATGGTACGACTGCTATTTTTACTTTAACATTTTTCATAAGACAGTCTTGTTCGTTCATGCCAATTTGAGCAATTTCTGGCTGAGTGAAAGCTATCTGCATATGTGGTGAATTATTAATTTTCAAGTGGTTGTTGTGGAGTAGATTATGGGCAGCTACGCGACTTTGTGCTAAAACTTCGTGAGTTTGGAGTCTAATATCGACAGCGCTACCCGCAGCAAAGATGTGGCGAGAAGTTGTTTGCAGGGAAGGGCTGACAGAAATGCCGTTTTTTGTGTATTTTACACCAGCATTTTCTAGACCCAAATCAGTAGTGGCTAGTCGCTGATTGGCAATTAAGACTTCATCAACTCGCACTGTTTTTTCTACTCGTCCTTGTACGAAAGTAATGCGTTTTTGGAGGGCGGATTTTTGAATAGCAATAACCTTGGTGTGGGTTAAGATGCTCATGTCACGATTTTTCTTTACGTCGCTGGTTAATAGGTCGCTGACTTCTGTGTCAAACTCTGGTAAAATACGCACCGATTCTTCTGCTAAATAAACTTTAGTTCCCAGGGTAGAGAATAGATGAGCTAACTCTAATGCTGTCATACCAGAGCCAATAATGAAAAGACTTTTTGGCGGGCGTGTGAGGCTAAAAATGGTTTTTGGGGTGTGATAAGATATACTATCTAATCCAGGAATATCCGGAATTTTCCAGGTTGAGCCGGTTGCAATAAGGAATTTGCGAGCCGATAAGTGCCTGCGATTTACGGTGATTTCATTTGGGCTTAGAAAATGCGCACTGCCCGCAAATACGCTAATTCCTTGCTTTTCATAGTAGTAGCGGTTACCGCCTGCACCAGTTCGTTTGACAGTGGTGTCTTTCCAGGAGAGAAGAGAAGGGTAGTTGTAGCCAATGGTGCTGGTGCGCAGTCCAAATTTAGCGGCGTCTTTTGCGGCTTGATAAGTGCTAATAGCATAGGTTAGCGACCCTGTCGGTACGTCTCCCCAATTTGGTGATTCCCCGCCGAATGTTGATTTTTCTACAACAGCAACTTTTTTGCCAGCGCCAGCCAAAATACTTGCTGCCGGTGAGCCGCCCGCACCGCTACCAATAATGATACAGTCATAATCAAATGTTGGTTTTTGTGACATGAATTCTCCTAAATTATAGTTTTATAGTGTTCGTATAAATAGGCGGCATCAGGATGTAAGTCTTTCATAATACGCTGCGCTTGGCGGCGAATGTCGGCGGAGGTGATTTCTGGTCGAGTTTCACACCAGTTCATAACACCTAAGGTTATAGTTTTTGCAATATCTTGGGATTGTCCTTCCGGTGTACGAACGCTCAGGCAAGTAGCAACGATGGAATCGTGAAGCTTGTCGGGACTAAATTCTTCTGGTGGACGCTTCCCTCTCTTAATGACGTTAATTTGCCCCGGTTTTACCATAAATTGCCTCCGTAGCTAATCACGCCAATGACACGATCTACGAAAATAAATGCCCCTAAAATCAATAAGCTGCCGCCGCTAACGAATTGTAAAAATCGTTTGTGTTTTTCTCGCCAGCGCTGTAAGTTAGAGATATTATGCCCGCTGCCGACGAGGATAATGATGATTGAGAGTGGCAGAATAGAGATGAGAGTGTAGGTGATGACGCTAGCGATTTGCAGTAAGGGGTTTGGTAGAGTGATGATTGCTAGAGCGGCAGCTAGGATTGGCGCAAGGATGAAGATGATTTCGGCAATAACGCTAGTTAATCCCAGAGCAAAGCTTTCGATAGAATTTCGGGTTTTTTTAGTTCGTTTATTCAAATAATCCGCAAAGCCACGCGGAACCCATAATGAGGTACCAGGCTGGCGACGATAGTAAAATGCCCAGATGGCAATTCCTAGACCAAACATCATTCCAGAGGCGATTGCTGCAACTAATTGTTCAGCGCTGGTAATATGACGGATGAATAGAGATAGGTAATAAGAGACGGCGCTGATAAGTAGTAAGGTGATGATTGATACACCAAATACAAAACTAGTACTCATACGAAATATTTTTCGTTGGGCGGTTTTCTTACCAATTGAATGACCGCTCAGCAAAGTTAAAACACTGATGCTGAGCTGAAAACTGGCATGGATAATTGCTGCAAAAACGATGATGGCTAGCGATGAGATTGTTACGGGGGTCATGTTTGTGTATAAATCCTTCCCTACCAGTGTAGCACAAGCGGAATAAAAAGGTAAATAATAACTGAAAAAGGTATTGCTTTTTTGTCAAATTTATGGTAGTATAAAAACAGTTAAATAATTAACACAAAAAAGGAAAACTTTATGGAAATCAACACCAGCGAATTGGCTGAATTTTTAGAGGTAACTCAAAAAAAGGAATTAGCAACGTGGGATCGACAGCGTAGCTCGCGAGAGTTGGATGGGTTTGTTTCACGGCGGCTGGCTGCTTTGGACGGTGTTCAGGTTGATGAGTTAGAGTTAATCTGATTCTTATAAAAAACTCCCCGCCATATGGACGAGGGGTGATTGGATAATTTATGGTAGCACCGGGTGGACCCGAACCACCGACCTCAGGCTTATGAGTCCTGCGCTCTAACCAGCTGAGCTACGGTGCCACGCTGCACTGATTGTAACAGATGGTGTAAAATTTGCCAAATTGGTTTTAGGTATAAGCATTTTGTGAGATAATGGGTATGTGAGATATATTGTCGCGGTCAGTGGTGGGATTGATTCGGTAGTATTGCTGGATTTAATGTCGCGTACGGAAAAAGATTTAGTAGTGGCGCACTTTGATCACGGTATTCGTGAGGATTCAGCGAGTGACGCTAGGTTTGTTGAGGCGTTAGCTGATAAATATAAGCTACAGTTTGTTTGTCGGCGCGAGAAGCTGGGGGCTGATGCGAGCGAGGAATTGGCGCGACAGCAGCGATATGATTTTTTGCGTGGCGTGGCGGCAGATTTTGATGGCGTGGTGGTAACGGCACATCATCGAGACGACGTTATCGAGACGGTGGTGATGAATTTGAAGCGTGGCTCTCGGTGGCGGGGTCTGGCTGGCATGAGTGATGCGCGAGTAGTGAGACCAATGAATGGCTGGACAAAGCAGCGAATTTACGAATATGCGACTCGGCAGAAATTAGAGTGGTGTGAAGATGAAACGAACCAAAGCGATATTTATCAGCGCAACGTGCTTCGTCGGCAAATAAATTGTGGATTGGACGAATATCAGAAGATTGGGGTGTATGAGGCGTGGCGTAAGCAGCGAAAATTGAGGGTGGAAATTGAGCAAGCGTTAGAGAGGTTTGATAGGGAGATGTCTAATCGGTATTTTTTGACGATGATTGATGATAATGTCGCACAAGAATTAATATACTATTATATTTTACGACATTACGATGTTTCGTTACTGGGTTCTCAGTTGGAGCGAACGTTAATTGCTATAAAAACCGGAAAATCTGGTTCGCACTGGCAAATCGGTGGCGGTATAGTGATGAAATTGACATTAAAAAATGTTATAATAGACCGAGTTGATTAGTATAGGTGAAAGGAATAGTTGAGCATGGCTGTTAAGATGCCGCAGAGAAACGGGAAGAATGGAATTAAGCAAGTAGTAAGATTTGGGCTGTTTTGGGCGATTATAATTTTTGTAGCGTTGATTTTTTATGCAACACTGTTCCCTGCCTCGAACCTTAAAGAAGTGTCATTGTCAGACGTAGTGCGTCGGGCAAATGAAGGTAAAATTGCTCAATTAGAAATTCAGGGTAATGACATTAAGGTGACTGTGAAAGATCAGTCTAAGCCTACTGAGCGGTCAGTCAAAGAGTCTAGCAGTATTTATGAACAGGGATTAAATAAGGACGCAAAGGTTGAGGTTAAGGTGACCCCACCGTCAACGACTGGTGAGACGATTTGGAATTTGGCGGTGATGGTGGTGCCTGTGTTGATTATTGTAGCGTTCTTTATGTTTATGATGCGCCAGGCCCAAGGGCAGAATAATCAAGCGATGGGCTTTGGTAAGAGTAAAGCGCGTCTGTATGGGCAAGATAAAGAGAAAGTGCTGTTTGAGGATATTGCCGGCAATGATAATGCCAAGCAGGACTTGCAGGAGGTTGTCGATTTCTTGAAGCATCCGAAGAAATACAAGGAGCTTGGCGCCAAGATTCCGAAAGGCGTCTTGCTGGTCGGTAATCCGGGCACTGGTAAAACCATGCTGGCCCGGGCGGTGGCTGGCGAGGCGGGCGTGCCGTTCTTCTCAATTTCTGGCTCGGAGTTTGTGGAGATGTTCGTCGGCGTTGGTGCCTCCCGGGTACGCGACCTTTTCTCAAAGGCTAAGAAAAATGCGCCGTGTATCATCTTTATCGACGAGATTGACGCGGTGGGCCGCAAGCGCGGCTCGGGTATGGGCGGCGGACATGACGAGCGCGAGCAGACCTTGAACCAGATTCTAGTGGAAATGGATGGCTTTGACGGCGATACTAATGTGATCGTACTGGCAGCGACTAACCGGGCGGATGTGCTCGATCCTGCGTTGCTGCGCCCGGGGCGGTTTGACCGGCGAGTGACGATTACTCTGCCGGAGCGCAAAGACCGCGAGGCAATCCTTAAGGTTCACTTTAAGAAAAAGCCGACTGACGAGACGGTTGACCTGGATAAATTGGCCGCCAAGACGGCCGGCTCATCGGGAGCGGATCTCGCTAATATCGCCAATGAAGCAGCAATTATCGCCGCACGCCGCAATAAAAAGAAAATTACCAACGAAGAATTAACCGAGGCATTTGAGCGGGTAGCGATCGGACCGGAGCGCAAAGCCAAGGTGATGAATGATCATGAGAAGGAGTTAACGGCGTATCACGAGGCGGGCCACGCCATCGTCGGGCACGTCTTGCCAGATTCCGATCCAGTTCATAAGGTGACGATCATTCCGCGCGGCGGTACCGGCGGTGTTACCTGGTTCTTGCCGCCAGAGGATAAGAGCTACACCAACGTCTACGAGTTCAAGGATATCTTGGCACGGGCGATGGGCGGCCGGATCGCTGAGCAAATCATTTACGGCGATGACGGCATTACTACTGGCGCTGGCTCGGACCTACGTAAAGCCACTGAGATTGCCCGTGACATGATCATCGAGCAAGGCATGGGTCAGAGTTTGCGCGATCAAGTATTCCACGAAGACAATGGTGGGCTGATGTTTGATAAGATGACCCGCGAGCGGCCGTACTCGGACGAGACTGCTAAATTGATCGATCAGGAAGTGTCGCAATTGATCACCGAGGCCAAACAGCGGGCAATGCTGGTGCTCAAAGCCAATCGTCCGTTCCTCGATAAATTGGCTGAGGCGCTACTGAAAGACGAAACCTTGGAAGAAACAGCGGTGGATGAGATTCTTTCGGGGACGAAACTGCCAAAGGAAGCAAAGTTACACGCGTAAATTGTTATGGGACGCGTCCGGAGAACTGTCGATAAGATCAATCAGCGGCTGACAGTCAAGTTGGCCGCAACCATTCTGGCTGGCTCGACTTTGTTGTCGAGCCTGCTGGGGTTTTTCCGTGATCGATTACTTAACTCTGCTTATATGCCAAGCGAAAATGGTGTGCTGGCGGGTTATCCAGTTGGGCTAGACGCTTACACGGCAGCGTTTATGGTGCCAGATTTTATGTTCGCTGTACTGGTGTCTGGTGCGCTCAGTGTGACTTTCATTCCAGTCTTTAATGAACGTTGGGTCAAAGGAAATAAGCAGTCGGCGTGGCAGATTAGCTCTAGTATGATCAATTTTATGGCACTAGTGACGATGATCGCGTCGGTGTTGATTATTATTTTTGCTGATCCGTTGATGAAATATCTAATTGCGCCAGGTCTGAGTGAGTCGGGTCACGCTTTGGCGGTGAGCATGATGCGGGTTATTGCGGTGAATCCGTTTATTTTTGCTATTGCCTCAGTGATTGCCAGTATCCAGCAGGCGGTTGGTCGATTTATGTTCTGCGCCCTAGCGCCAATGATTTATAATGTCGGAATTATCATTGGTACGGTATGGTTCACTAATGGTATTAATTTGTTTGGTTGGCAGATATTTGACGGTGGAATTATGGGTGTGGCGCTTGGTGTGGTGTTGGGGTCATTCTTGCAGCTGATTGTGAGCGCGGTTGGGCTAGCAGGTCTGGGCTTTGATTATAATTTTAAGATCTATTGGCGCAATAGAGGATTTAGGAAAGTTTTGTCGCTACTGCCAGCAAGGTCGGTTGATCAGGGGATGGATTATGTGGTGAGCTTGGTCGAGGTTAACTTGGCGTCGCGCTTGGCGGACGGTACGGTTAGGGCGTATCAGCAGGCGTTGACCCTGCATTTGATGCCAATTAATCTCATCGGCGTGGCAATTTCTAACGCCGCCTTCCCTAAGCTTACTGAGCATTTGGGTGAGGGGCGCGATGATTTGTTTCAAAAGGATCTGCGGTCCCTGCTGAGGATTATTTTTTGGATGGCGTTGCCAGTGGCGGTGATAATTTTCTTTACGCGCGGTTATGTTGTGCATTTTATTCGTAATGGTGGCAATCAGTTAATTGCGGGTATTTTAGGGTGTTTAGTGGTGGCAATTTTGTTTCGGACGATTTACCACATGGCAGCACGGGCATTTTATGCTCGCCAAGACACGAAAACTCCATTATATATTTCAATTTTCTCAATTTCTTTAAATATTATTTTGGCTATTGTTTTGTCGATGGCTTTGGGGATGGGCGCCTATGGTTTGGCTTGGGCGCAGTCAATAGTGGCGGTTTTAGAGGTGGTGATTTTACTAGCGGTTATGAACCGTCAAATGCCAAAGATGTTTAATTTGACTTTCATGCAAGCGATTTTTAAGATGTCTATTGCTGGTGTGTTGACTGGATTTGTTTGTTATATTAGTGTACTCATTTTGCCATTTCGTTATCATGACGATAGTTTCTTTAGCGCTTTTCCAAAGTTTGTCGTGATTTCATTGGTTAGCTTTGGCACGTATGCCATGTTCTCAAAGTGGTTGAAATTGCCAGAAATTGATCCAATCTTGACGCGCTTAAGGAAGATGTTATTTGGCCGATTGGAGATTATGCGCTAATGAATAATATTCGCAATTTTTGCATTATCGCTCACATCGATCACGGTAAATCGACGTTGGCGGATCGGATGATGGAGATGACGGGGACTGTGGAGAAGCGCGAGATGAAGTCGCAGCTGCTGGATTCGATGGATTTGGAGCGCGAGAAAGGTATTACTATCAAGTTGGCGCCAGTGCGGATGAAATATGAATATCAGGGGGTGGAAGTGAGCGGCGCATCACCGCTCCCATCGTCGAAGACTCTTCCAGAGTCTTCACGTCGGTCGCTAGACGCGGGTCCTGTCAGTCGATCCGCCCCTTCTTCTGAAAAATCAGAGATTTCTTCAGAAGCGGGCGCTGCCCTATCGACTGCCACCCGCTTAGCGCAGTCTGGCTCTCGGGCTTGTGCAGATGTTGGCGTGAATGGGCTGGCCCAGCCAACTGTCTACGATCTCAACCTCATCGATACGCCTGGCCACGTCGATTTTAGCTACGAGGTATCGCGGAGTTTGCAAGCCTGCGAGGGCGCGGTGCTGGTGGTTGATGCCAGCCAAGGCATTCAGGCGCAGACGCTGGCAAATGTGTACCTGGCGATGGAGCAGGATCTGACGATTATTCCGGTACTCAACAAGGTCGATTTGCCAGCCGCTGATGTACCGCGGGTGTCCAAGCAGGTGATTAATTTGCTGGGCTGTGATGAGAGCGATATTATTCATATCTCGGCCAAAACCGGACAGAATGTTGACCAAGTTTTGGGGGCGATTGTTGAGCGAATTCCAGCCCCAAAAGGTCAGCCAGACGACCCGACGCGGGCGCTGATTTTTGACAGCTATTATGATGATTATCGCGGGGTGATTTTGTATGTGCGGCTGGTGGACGGCCAGATTAAAAAAGGCGAAGCGATTCACATGATGGCGACCGGCGCTAATGGTTTGGCGCTAGAAGTCGGTCACCTCAGCCCTGGCATGATCTCCGACCCGTCGCTGGACACCGGCGAAATCGGTTACATCGTCACCAACCTCAAAACCACGCGTGAAGCGCGGGTGGGTGATACGGTGACGTTGAAGAAATATTTTGAGTAAAATTAGCGATAAGGAGAAAGTTATGAACTCGCAAATAATCAACTTAACCGAATTACAAAAACACCTCGACCGAACATGCAAGGAAAAGGGCTGGGATAAGAATTCTGTCACTGAAGTATTTTTGTTGTTCGCCGAGGAAGTCGGCGAGCTGGCGAAAGCGATTCGCAAAGAGACAGGATTTAAGGGCGAGAAAAAGCCCGACAATCACGACAATCTGCGCGAGGAATTCGCGGACGTGCTGAATTATTTGATGGAGTTGGCAAGCTGGCTAAAATTACGTGAGCATAGCTATTGACAAATACATACTGTTGTACTAAAATAGAAAAAGTGAACCAGTCAAGTTTTGACTGTTTAAAAGCTAGTATTGAACGGTCCTTTATTATATATAATTGTGGTGGTCTCGGATCCAGAGAGATTTGTAGTCATGGCGTGGATGAGCGATGTAGTGACGCTAAAAATATATGACGAAAGAATAGTATATGACAGATAAAAGATACAAAGTCTTGAAGTCTATTGAGTCATGCAAGAGGTTGTTTGCTCGATTTGATGAAATATGGTTTGTTGGCAATAGAGCTGACCTTTGTAGGGTTTTACTTGATTTGGGGATTATTCAAAAGAGCAAGATAACGGTTGTGTATGCTCTAAATCTGTTAGGCCTTGATATAGATGCGAAAAACATTATTACACCCGACGTCAGTTCGCTAGATTTTATGAGTATCCAAAACACTATTAGCAGGGAAGTGAATGATCGTATAAGAGAAAGTAAACTAGCACATAAAAAAGTAGTTATCGTTACGCATTCCCCGAATAAATCTCTTGATAATGCTATTTTAAATAACGACGCAGGTGATTACATAACAGTAGTTTCGCCCTGCACGAGTTATCTATACGAGATCCTAGAGCAGAAGAACACACTTAATAGTATATTCAGTCAGATGAGATCTGTCTGCAATATTGACGACCATGTGATAAAGTCTACAAGAATACTAGGAAGTGACACTTTCGAAAGTATTTGCGAACGACTCGGCAGTTGTCGATCTTTGTTTTTACAGCAAAACTTTTCTGCTGGTGGGGCTGGAGCGAGCGTTGTCAATAGCGCAAGAGCTTTCGAGAAAGCTATTTATCGAAGTAGTGGCTATGAGATGAAAGCATCTGAGTATATAGAGCACGCATATAGTGCAAATGGTTCTGCGCTCATCATGCCTGCTGCTTGTGGCTGTAAGGTGTATACTGATAGGCTATCTCATAAACTCATGGAAGCTAATATACTTCGTACGGGAGGATTTTGTGGTGTTGGTAATGATTGGACGATTGGGTGGTCTACTGATATAAACATGCAGTACAGGCAGGTAGCGACTGCTGTAGGAAATGTTTTATACAGGGTATATGGATATACTGGTATAGTCGGTTTGGATTTTTTAGTATGTGGTCGAGAGTATAATAAATTGAAGATAACAGAAATAAATCCACGAATTCAAGGCACTACACCCTATCAGGCATATAACTCAATTTTCTTGGATAGCGTGCCTCTACTCCTCGCTTATTTTATAGTTAAGTTAGGCTCAAACGAAGATAAGGCTACTCTCTTGGATATGCTAGAAACCTCAAGTTCATGCGACAATGGTAGTGGATTATTTTATCTTAAAATCCTATCCTCTAGTAAGCAAATAAAACAAGATATGAACGGTGTTTGGCAATTTAGCAACAATATCGGTGAAATTCGCTATTATGGTAAGGAAGTGAATCTGCCCAACCTATATATGTACGGAGACAATAAAGATTTGATTACTATTAGGGGCTCATCAAAGAAAGAGTATATGAATAATAGTCCTGTAGCGGCTGCTTATATTATCGGGAGAGGCAGAAATGTTTTCTCCAAAGCGCGGCCAGCAATGACAGATTTTGGCGCTAACCTATATAGCACTATCAGGGATAAAATTTATGAAATATAAATTAAAGATACTATTAGTCGCGGGGCAGTTCTACCCTGATCTCGCAGGTAGTGGCATTGCTACATATAATATAGCGAGACAACTGGTTCGACGTGGACACGATGTTACAGTCTGTATTGATGAAAATAATGCATACGATAATTCACCCAACGAAGGCTTTAAAGTTGTTAGACTGCTTAAGTATAAAGATTTTGCAACTGGCCGTGCTGGGTTTAAAGAAGCCACTTTATGTATATATGATCTTATATGTGGAGATAGTTTTGATATTATTCATGTGTTTAGTTACATGCCTATGCTGATGCTGTCTTTAATGGGAAAAAGTTGTTTGCCACCAGTAGTTTTTACATTTTGGAATGCACCGAATTCAGGAGAGAGGGCTATAGGGTTTTACGACAAGCCAGAATTAGATTTGAATCTAGCGAGCCAAATTATAAAGATGCACGGGTATGATAGAATCATTGCGGGTAGTAGAGCAAGTCGTGATATGGCTCTCGAGTTAGGGGCGGATAAAGAGATACTTAGGTTTGCCTATCATGGAATAAATATGCAAAAGTTTTATCAAAATATACATTCTGATCGCGATATAATTGACGAGTACTACAACCGACAATCTTTTAATGAAGGCCCAATTGTATTGCTGCCGGGAAGAATTACGAATAGAAAAGGTGTGTTTGATGCCATAAGAGCATTAGCTGTTCTTGCAAAGTCACATAGAGTGAATTTACTTTTCACTAAATCTAATGATAATAAAGATGCTGAGATTATTAAAAAAATGCTGCACCTTGGAAAAGAATTAGCGGTTGCTGATATGATCCATATATCTAATAAAATGGTCGATCAAATAGATATGCCTAATCTATATAGATCATCATCCGTAGTCATTATTCCATCACATTATGAAGGCTTGGGATTTACTGCGGTAGAGTCATTGGCTGCAGGACGGCCTACGGTAATGACAAACGTGTGTGGGCTTAATGAAATAGGAATAGATAATTATAATTGCCTTATGGTTCCTGTGAAAGATGGGGTGTCTCTTGCTCAAGCAATTCGAAGGTTAATAGAAGAGAAGAGTTTGAGTGAGAAGATAGCAAAGAACGGTCCAGGATCCGTGGGTAAATTTGACATAAGCCTCTTTGTTAATTATTGTATGAAAGAATATAGAGAGTTGCTTTTATGCGAGAAATGCTAAAAAATTTAAATTCTGTTATACCAACAGCAGGAAATGCGACACGGCTATATCCACACACGCTATTTCAACAAAAAGCTATGCTTCCTATGGGGTCTCCTGACAAAAGAGTGATTGATAGTGCTATTAATATCGCCCAACAAACTAATGAAACGTATATGACACTCCATTGGAATGAAGAATATACAAAACCTCTTCTTGGGTATATTGCAACACTTGATAGTAAAATTACTACTTTTAGAGATCGGCACATTATGGGTGCTGCCTCCCTGATAGAATTTTCTGATGAGCTATTTGAAAATGACATAGAGAAAGATACTATAATATTGCCAGCAGATCACATAATAGAAGGCCTAGATATAGAAGATTTTTATTTGACACATAAGAATTGTGACAATGATATTACGATATTATTAGTTTCCCCAAAGGACTATGGGCAATATGTTAGAACTAGTGAAAATCTTGCTGTTGATATATCTACAGACAGGGGCGACTTCGCACTAAGTTCTTCTGGCATATACATTATCCGCAATAAAGCTATGCTAGAGTGGGTTGCTGGGGAGAAAAAGCAGGGATGGGCGGGAGAGACGAGGAGCATGCTTCAAGATTTTATAACGCCAAAGATTTATAAAGGGCAAGCTTCAGTATATAAGTTAGATAACTCTGGCTATTGGGATGACGTTGGCACCCTACGTAGGTACTATCTAAACAATATGAGGCTGAGTGGCGGGGAAAACGTTATTGATAATGGAGTTGAGCTGTCTCCTAGTGCTAAGATTCGGCGCTCTATAATCTTGGGTAGAGCTGCCGTTACAGGCTTGTGTGACATCAATAGAGAAATTGTCTCGAAAAATGATACTATTTTATATAGGACTAGAATCGAACTATGATCTCAAAAGAGAGTATTTTCAAAAAATGGCACACACTATCGTCGCGTACATTGCTTGAACACCCGCAGCTCACTGTGGTAGAGAGCACGGTAAAGTTGCCAAATGGTAAATTAATCCGCTACATCTATTACCCTTATCTTGGATATGGCGGTGTGATTGTAGTATGTCGCCGCGGTGATACTATCCTTGTGCAGCAAGAATATTCATACCCGGTGGATGAGGTATTGTATCAGCTACCGGGTGGCAAAATTGAGGCGGGCGAGGATGCTCAGGCAGCAGCGCGGCGAGAGCTGGCTGAAGAGTCTGGCATTGCTATGAATAATCTGCGAGAATGTGGCTGGTTCTATCCCGACAACCGTCGTACTAACGCCAAACTCTACGTGGTCTACGGGGAATATGTTGGAGTAGATTGTCAGCACCAACCGGACGATACTGAGCAGATTATCTCGCAATGGTTGCCGATCGCCGACGTGCAGAGTATGATTGCCGCGGGCAGGATCACTAATTACGCTATGCTGGCGGCCTGGGCGAAGGCAAGCTGCCAATTGTTTTCTTGAAAAGGAGTAGAATTAGGCATTAGTATGAAAGCGTACCTACAATTAGCAGAAAATGAAGCTGTACGCTGGAAGACAATCTTTATCTGCGATAAAATGGTATAATACCTATTAAGGCTATGACCAAAAAAAATACCGTCCAGCCCCTCCCCGGCTACAAAGAAGTCAAACCCTTCGTCTACGCAGGGTTTTTCCCGGTGTCCAACGAAGATTACAATGATCTGAAAGAGGCTATTGAAAAGCTGAGTCTGAGCGATTCAGCGCTGCAGTTTGAGCCGGAGAATTCACCAGTGTTGGGGTATGGTGTGCGGATTGGCTTTTTGGGGCTGCTACACATGGATATCATTCGCGAGCGGCTGGAGCGCGAGTATAATTTGGA
>CAURVB010000014.1:0-21211 GCA_963528615.1 uncultured Candidatus Saccharibacteria bacterium
TTGCCAATGAAATAAACAAGCACTTGGGTCAGCCAGAAGCACCGCTCAAGGCTGCTGGCAAACCTGTCGGCGATGAGCAGTTGAAAGCTTTTGATTATACATTCACTGGACTACTGGCATTTAGTTTAATGAGTATGGGCATCTTTGGTCTAGCCAACCAAATGCCGGCTGAAAAACAGCGTGGCTCCTACCGCCGACTGCGTGCGGCGCCGTTTACCTCAGGTCAGCTGATTATTTCTATGGCGATTCACTACACGATTATTTCGCTGCTTAGCCTAACTATGATGGTTGTCGTTGGCATGTTGATGTTCCAATTTAATATGCGCGGCGATTGGGGGCTCTTTGTCCTTATGGCGGTGCTGGCGGCCTTTATGATGGTAGGCTTGGGCCTGTTGATCGGCGGCTGGGCAAAGAACGAAAATCAGTCCGCACCGCTGAGCAACTTACTTTCTTTCCCGATGATGTTCTTGTCTGGTGCATTCTTCCCGCTGTACATGTTCCCAGAGTGGTTACGTGGTGCCGCCCAGTTTATCCCGATGACGCCAATTACTGATGGTTTCCGTTTGATCATGACTGAGCATGCCAGTTTCATCGAAGTCTTGCCGCAAATCGGCGCCGTCGCCGCCTGGACTCTCGTTATCTACATCGCCGCGATTAAGTTGTTTAGGTGGGAATAGCTTGATATGAGCGAGCTAAGTGTGATGATAGCGCTGGTATCCTTACTTTTAGCTTGTTTTGGGGCGTTGAAAATAAAATCATTTATGTCGTGGCGCGATACATTCTTAGGCATAGGAGCGATATTTATCGGGTTTGTAATAGTTTATTTCGGGGATTCTACGATGTTCACTGGTGTCATGATAGAGATGTTTATCATTACATCTATGACTTTGGTAGTCTTTCGGCTAATTCATATGCGGTGGGGTATGGAAAACTATGATTCAGTTCGATATTATAGAATTACCATGAACAGAAAACAGAAAATAATTTTAGCCATTGTCTTGGTTACACTAATTGGTGGTCTGTTTGGGCTGTCGTATTGGATAAAATATAATCGTAATATAAAAAACACAAGAAACCAATCTCAGATCGTGTCCGACGCCGCCAAATTCAAGTCAGAATATTCGCGAGTGGCGGCGAATAATCGCTTCGTTTATGCCAGCGATAAAGAAATCCTTGATATTTTTGATAGCGGCAGCGGCGTGGTTTTCTTGGGCTTCCCACAGTGTCCGTGGTGCCAGCATTTGAGCGAATATGTTGATCGGGCAGCTCGGGCTGAAGGTGTTGATAAAATATACTATTTGAATATTCGCGATGCTCGCGCTAGCAACAACGAAGTTTACCAAAAATTGGTCAAGAAACTAGAGCCGTATTTGGATAAAGACGACAGCGGCAAACCGCGGATATTTGTACCGGATGTCTCGATTGTCAAGAACGGCAAGATTATCGGTCGCTACAAAGAGGAATCGACTGGCGACGATAACATCACGCCGGATAAATACTGGACAACAGAGAGAATCGAGCGAACATCGTCGCAGCTGCGCGGATTTATGCGGCAGTTGAAAGGCTAATTTTCTGGATTAGCATCGTCTTTTGGCTGTTGTTTATCGTTTTTGCGTTGGCGTTTCGGTTCAATGCCGACCAGATAACTCCCAATCGTCCAGCCTTTGGCAATCCTTGGTATGATAAACAACTGAATAATAATCCAGACCCCTAGCTCTGAAAGATAGAACCTACCAGGTTGTATGGTGTCTATGAAAAACGGATAAACTAGCGACCGCGTAACTACTGAGGCGAAGATAATAAGGGCTATATTGATGCAGCTGGCTAAGAATTTATTGCGTCGATTAGGAGCGGCGTAGTTTTCGTCGCTGAGTTTGACGCTGGGAACTTTATAACCGATTAGCCATGTCAACATAAATCCGAGCAAGCAGCCAAAGGTATTGGTTATTAAATCATTAACATCAAACAGCCGATAACTACAAGGATATAAACCGAACACGCCAGTTAGCTGCGTCACCTCTATTAGTATCGATAAAAGAAAGCCGCTTAGCAACGCAAATTTCCAATGCTTGTGAAAATATGCTTTCATAAAAATGCCCAGCGGCACAAAGAAAATGATATTCATAACTAATTGCAACGTGATATATAGGGTATCCTTGTCAGGATGAACAACGTAGTTAACCCAGTTGAAGGGGATAAGTTGTGGCTGGATGTGATGTGTTTGGCAAAACGCAATCGGGTCTTTTGGTACTGGCGATAGCGTAAAAAAGATTAGCCCTGTGAAATAGAGAATTGAGCCGTAGGAAAAGAATACATACGACCATGTTACGCGCCGGCGCATGATCAGCCGCGAAATGATGAATGGTATGGTTAAGAGGATGCATAAGAAAGGCCAGAAACTTAAAGATCCGATCAGCGGCGCTGAAAATGAATTGAGAAATTTTAGCATTAATTAACGCCGCCAGCCTTCAAGATCGCCTTTAGTCCATTCTCGCCGCCAGCGAAGCCGCTGGTTTGGTAGTCGTTAATTACCATGTACGGCAAGCCGTTCACGCCAAGTGATAGGGCTTTTTGCGTGTTGTCGTTGATTTCTTGCTGGTGGGAGTTGCCTTTCATGCAGTCGGCGAACTTGGCGGTGTCCAGGCCGGCATTCTTGGCAGACGTTTCAAAGTAGCTGAGAGGCAGCAGCGGGATTTCCTTTGGCACAGCGACATTTTTGACGCCGATACCTTTGTCGAAGTAGTCCGTTTTGATGCGCGGCACAATGTCGTGGGTGTATTGCCAATATTTATCCTGGTCGGCAGCGCAGAACGCGGCTTTAGCACCTTGTTCGGTGTTTGGTACTTTATCCTTTAGCAAAGTGACGATTCGGTGTTCGTAGCGTAATTTACCAGATTTGATATAGTCGTTTTTGAAAGAATCGTTGCTGGTAGCGTCTTCGACTTGGGCACAGAACGAGCAGAAGTAATCGGTGTAATCGATAAACACATTTTTCGCATCTGCCGAGCCTTGCGACATGTGTTCATTCCATGGTTTACCGTTGCCGATATGCTGGTTTGGCGGCCGGTTGACGATGCCGTAGATAAATAAAGCGACGATGCCGACGACGATGATTGACAAAACAACCCAAATTGGGGCAATGCCGCGTTCTTGTTGATGACTCATGATTTTTCCTCCTGTTTGGCTAATTGTGCATAAACGAATGCGATTTGTCCAGATTTGTAAAGCGACGCTAGGCTAAGTATAAGTGCTAAGATTAGTACGATAGTACCAGCGACATTGGCGGCGGTAGCAGCCGCTGCGCCCGAGAAAAACAGAGTAACAATTGGCAAGATTAACGAAGTGCCGCACGGTACGCAGCCGAGGCCGATAGCAGCAGCGATTGAGGCAATACCGCTGACGCTGAGTTGGCGAGCTACGTCTTGCTCGTTGCGTTTGTTGCGCCGTGCTGTAAATATTACAACTGAAAGCGATAAGCCTTGTAGAATAGAGACGATTATCAGCAGCGCGCCGTTTGGCGTGGTGAAACCTTGCTTGAATAGTTCGGCAAGCATATTGCCAGCGACAGCGAATTTATCGACAATTGGTAACCGCGACAAAAATAACGGTCCATAAAAGTTGCCGTTAATCGCAAAGAAAATAACAATGGCGAATAACAAAGAAAACCCCGCCGCCAGCACGCTGTAGCGCGGCAATTTCAATAGCGCGCCGATACCAGCAGCGGCAGTTTTGACAGTTTCTTTTTGCTGTCGAATACGCTCCATATGATTCTTATTATACGCTAAAATTTGGAGAATTGGATTGAGTCGGCTTTAATGTTGAGATGTGAAATGGTATTATTGTATATATAAAATTGTGATTGGAGGGGTTATGGAAACGGGTGGCTTGACAGTGAAAAGCATTGCTAGTGCTCTTGATATAAATTTGATTTATGCTCGTCGTTTGTTTCAGCTATCACAAAAAAATAGTACCCTTGACGATATTAGGAAAATTGTTGAAGATAAGCCAAAGCCGTTTGTAAAATGGGTCGGAGGTAAGCGGCAGCTGCTTAAACAATTCCGTGAATTAAATCTATATCCGCCCGAGTGTTTTAACCCAGAATCAAATACATATTTTGAGCCGTTTGTTGGCGGCGGTGCAGTATTTTTTGATCTATTGCCAAAACATGCAGAATTATCAGATACTAACAGAGAATTGGTAATGACTTACAATGTCATAAAAGACAACGTTGATGGTTTAATCAAGTCGCTAAAAAAACATATCTATAATAAAGAATATTACCTAGGAGTTCGCGCTCAAGATATTAATGAATTATCCGATATAGAGATAGCGTCGCGTTTTATTTTTCTTAATCGAACTGGTTTTAATGGTATGTACCGAGTAAATAAGAGCGGTCAGTTTAATGTTCCATTTGGTCGATATAAAAATCCGCTTATTTGTGATGAGAATAATTTACGTAAAGTCTCAGAAGCTCTGCAGGGAATTACCATTACTCACCGAGATTATAAAGATGTTCTAAAATTAGCGAAGATTGGCGATTTTATTTACTTTGATCCTCCGTATTACCCGCTTAATCCAACATCTTCGTTTACCGCCTATACTGCTAAGGGTTTTTTCGAGAAGGAACAGATAGAACTTCGCGACACCTTTGTTAAACTGCACGAACGCGGATGTTTTGTTATGCTCTCAAATTCAGACACGCCATTTATTAATGAATTATATTCTGGATTAGAGGGGGTCAGTGTAAACAAGATAATTGCTGGACGTGCTATAAATTCAAAAGTATCAAAACGCGGTAAAATAAATGAGGTATTAGTAACAAATTACTAGGATTATGGAAAAAGATTTTAATTATTTAGTATCGACATTCAAGAGTTCAATTAAAACTTGGGATTATTTTGTAAATTGGAATAAGGTTTTTACGAGTAGTGCAGATATAGAAATAGTCTTAAATAAGCTCAATTATTTGCTCGGCAAGGATAATTTGTATGAGGAATTTTGTAAGTTATACGAATCTAATCGCGATATAGTGAAAGCGTTGCCTATATTGATTGCCGTACGCGATAGTAGGCTAGAAATTTACGATAAAATATCAAAAGAATCAGAGCTTTATGATTTTTCAGCTCAAGAAGACGACGCCAACAAGTATTTTAATTTTTTGGATAAGACTGGACTAGTGAACTTATTTAAGAAAGACGGTGTAAAAAACTTAGTAGACTATGTTACAGGTGTAGAAGTTGGGCTTGATAGTAATGGCAGGAAGAATCGTGGCGGGACTTTGATGGAAGAGATTGTAGAATTATTTTTAGCTGATTTTTGTAGGAAAAATAATTTTGAGTATTTAAGTCAAGCTCGTCCAAATAGAATAAAAGAAAAATGGGATTACGAGATTAAAGTTGATAAATCAGAGCGGAGTTTCGATTTTGCTGTTTATAACCCCCAAACAGGTAAAATTAAATTATTTGAAACAAATTTCTATAATGGTGGAGGCTCAAAATTGAAGGCTGTTTGCGGAGAATTTCGTAGTTTATATGACGAGTTAAAACTGCAGAATATTGACTTTGTATGGATTACAGATGGTCTGGGGTGGCATACAGCAAAACGCCCCCTTGAAGAAACTTATAACCATAATGACTACATATTTAATCTCAGTATGCTTGAGCGTGGAGTATTAAATAATCTCTCATGGTAGCCAAACCAAGAAAACTTCATCCGGACAACTTTGAGCTAGAATGTACGACTGTTTGGGCATTTCCGCGCCGCGGTAACTGGGCGACACATAAATCCGATTGGCGAGGTAATTGGTCTCCAGAAGTTGTAAGAAACTTGATATTGCGATACTCCAGCGAAGGCGATATTTTGCTCGATCCAATGATTGGCGGCGGGACAACTGCCATTGAGGCAAAAATTCTCAATCGTCACATTATATGCTCTGATGTGAACGATAAGGCGCTGGAACGAACAAAAATATCGTTAGATTTTGAAGTGAAAAATGATGCTTGGCAAAAGATTGTTAAACGCGACGCGCGAGATTTAAGTAAAGCCGAAGACGAAAGTATAGACTTTATACTTACTCATCCGCCGTATGCTGATATTATAAAATATAGCGGTGGAGAAATTAACGAAGATTTGTCAAATATTCATGATATCGATGAGTTTACTGATGAGATGGAAAAGGTAGCTGCTGAACTATATCGTATTTTAAAGCCCGGTAAATTTTGTGCAATTCTAATTGGAGATACGCGACGTAATAAAATGTACCAGCCTATGGCGTATAAAGTTATGGATAGATTTTTAAGAGTAGGTTTTCAACTGAAAGAAGATATAATAAAACGCCAGTTTAATTGTAAGGCTACTGGTTTCTGGATTAATAAATCGCAAGAAAGTAATTTTTTGCTAATAATGCATGAACATTTGTTTATTTTTCAGAAGATCTGATACAAAGAAGTAAGAGTAACGGCTAAAATTATAAACTATACACCGAGTGTATAAAACTCTTGCAATAACTAAACACTGGGTGTATAGTAAGAGTATGAGCGTTCAATATACACTGTTAGGTTTTTTAGCGGAAGAGTCAAATTACGGCTATGAGTTGAAGAAAAAATATGACGGTTATTTTGGCAAAGATAAGCCAATTTTAACTGGTCAGATATATTCAACTTTGGCGCGGCTCAAACGCGATAACAAGGTCAAAGAGATTGCCGATACCAGCGAATCGGGCGGGCCGGATCGGGTTCGGTATGAAATTACCGATGAGGGCAAGCAGGATTTACAAGCATGGTTGGAATCACCAGAGGCGCCGTCACCACAGCTGCAAGCGACGATGTATATCAAGGCGGTATTGGCGATTTTGAAAGACGGCGATGCGTCACCGTATCTGGATAACCAACGGCAGGCGCACATCCAACGAATGCGCGAGCTGACAGCGCAGCGGCGCGATAGCAGTTTGTCGGACATGCTGCTGATCGATCATGCACTGTATCATTTGGAGGCGGATTTGCGCTGGATTGAATTAACTATTTCGCGGTTAACGCGGCTAAAGGAGGAAATTTTGCATGAGCAAACCAATAATTAGCGCTAAAAATATTAAAAAGTCGTTCGGGCAAACGCACGCGCTGCGCGGCGTCAGCTTGGACGTCGAGGCGGGCGAAGTGCTGGCGATTATGGGTCCGTCGGGATCTGGTAAGTCGACGCTACTGCATAGCTTGGCGGCGATTACCAAGGTTGATAGCGGCGAGATTGATTTCGACGGTCGGCGGATTGACAAATTGAGTGATGATCAGCGCAGTATTTTACGGCGCACCAGCTTTGGCTTTGTCTTTCAGTTCGGACAGTTGGTGCCGGAGCTGACAGCGCTGGATAATGTGGCGCTGCCGCTACTGCTTAACGGTGTCAAGCGTAAAGAAGCTTATCAACGGGCGAAAACATGGTTGAATAAGGTTGAATTGGCGAGTAAAGCCGACAGTATGCTTGGCGAGTTGTCGGGTGGACAAATGCAGCGGGTGGCGATCGCCCGGGCGATGGTGATTGAGCCGAAAGTGCTGTTCGCTGATGAGCCGACTGGTTCGCTGGACAGTTTGAATTCAGAGAGAGTTATGGAGCTATTCATCAAAACTGCCAAAGAGCACGGCACAACAGTCATCATGGTGACGCATGAGCCGACAATTGCCGCCTATGCCGACCGGGAAATTATCGTGCGCGATGGGCAGATTTCTGGTGTTGATATAGCGGTAAATACATCAAGCAAGCCCGGTAAAACCAATGCGGGGGCTGTCAAATGAGTGTCAGTTGGATGTTATTAAAAAAATCTGGCCGCCAGTCGTTCGCGCGTCTGGTCTTGACTACGTTGGCGGTGGCACTGGGGATCGTGCTGGTGTGCTACTTTACAGCTGGTGTCAACGGTCTAATGGGGCGTGTTAATGGATTAGCAATTAATACGGCGGCGTATCAGGCAGCCCGCGGTGTAGCCGAACAAAAACCGATTGCTGGTGTCGAGCCGCTGAAAGTTGGTGGTACCCGTCGCGGTGATGCGTCGAAGTGGCGCGGTCAATATATCCAGTATTATTCAATGTACGGTACAGCTAAATCACCGCAGTTTGCTAAGTTAAAAACGCCGCGTCCTGGCGAATATTACTTATCAAAAGCGTTGGCTGATGCGGTTGCTGAATACCCAGAGGATAATATCTTGGCGCGTTTTGGTAAAAATACCAAATACCTCGGCGTAATTCCCAGCGAATATACCGCCAGCCCGGATGCGCTGATGATAGTGCGCGGTGCTAGCGCCGAGGAAGTGGCCGAGAGCGATGCTTTTACCAAATCTCAGGGGCAGCCATCATACTTTGCTGATGTTTATCGGACGGACGCTAACGGATTAAAATCGGATGCTAAAATAGACCCAGTTGCCGTCATTGTATTTGGCGTCGGCGGGACGATCTTGCTGTTTCCAATTGTCATTTTCGTGTCGGTGGCGACGCAGTTGGGTGCGGCGCAACGCGAGAAACGCTATGCTGCTTTGCGGCTGATCGGCGCGACTAAGCGGCAGGTGGGACGGGTGTTGATGTTGGAATCGCTACTGGCATCGGTGGTGGGTGTGCTGATCGGGCTGGGCGCGTTTTGGCTGCTGCAAGCGCCGCTGCAGGATTTCAAGATGGACGGCATGCGGTTTAATCCTAGTGATTTAGCGCTGACCGGCACGCAATATGCGTTGATTATCGGTTTGACACTGGGGCTAACGATGTTTGTCAACTGGCGGCGGATGCGCCGGGCGCAGATTTCGCCGCTGGGCGTGTCGCGTTCGGTTGAAAAGGTAAAGAAATTGCGCGCTTGGCGGGCGCTGGTGCCGGCACTTGGTATCGCGTTCTTTGCTTGGCTGTCGTCGAAGCCAGGGCGGGATTGGCTGGCGGCTAATAAAGAATCAGCTCTGCCGTCGGTACTATTGATGGCGGCGCTGCTGCTGGTGATGTTCGGCTTGATTCTGGCTGGCGGCTGGCTGACTAATAAGTTGTCGCTGTTGGCAGCGCGCTGGGCTAATAACGCTTCAATGTTGATTGCCGGCAAGCGTACGGCGGTGCATTCGCGGACGATTTTCCGTAGCGTCAGCGGCGTGGTATTGGCGCTGTTTGCGGGCAGCTTTTATCTGACGGCGACCAGCGGTATTGAAGGCTTAAACGCTCAAGCTATTAAGGATAACGGCTTTTCACAATTAAAGCGCGGCACGGCAGTTGTCATCGGTCAGTCGTTACCGGGTGATATGGCAGAGCAGCTGCAGCAAAAATCTTACATCACGTCAGTGGCGACGATCTATCCGCGTGAGGACGGCGATGCAATTCGCTGCCAAGATTTGGCAACGTACACTGAACACGCTTGCCCGAATAATGCCCGACCAGACCAATTTGCGCTGTTGAATTTTGACGCGCCAGTAGTCAAAAACGTGTCGCTAATTAACGACAAGGTTGATACGAACGGCGCTAAAGAGTATTTGGTGACATTGAAGTCAGACAATGATATCGAGAAGCTGCGCACCTTGGTGACGGCGAAAGCCAATCAGTACGATTTGACCTATGCGGTGAGCGGCACTGACTCTAAAAAGCCGCATATCAATCCGACAATTCGCGAGTTTGCCGACTTGGCTTATGTTGGTATAGGTGTGACGCTGTTCGTGGCGGTGGCGAGCTTGATTGTCTCGACGATTGGCGGGCTGATGGAACGCCGTCGCTCGCTGTATACGCTGCGGCTGAGCGGTATGCGCCTCGCTCAATTGAAGCGCTTGGTGATGGTTGAGTCGGTGGCGCCGCTACTCACCACCTCGATTCTGTCATGCGGTTTTGGTGTGTGGACGGGTGCAGTATTTACTAGCACGTTCTCGACGACGCTGAAGCCAGTGCTGACGCCAACGTACTTCGCCATCGTTGGTATCGGTCTGGCGGCGGCCATCATTGGTATTTACTTGATCCTGCCGATGGTTGATAAGCTGACGCGGGCGGAGGCTAACCAAACCGAGTAGTTTTCTCGCGGAGGTAATCTAACGAAAAGCGTTCCAGTTGATGGCTGGGACGCTTTTCATGTTATGAGCACAACCTTGAATGGCACAAACCATACGGAAGCAGGTGTCCGTGATTTATAAGAATGAAGGAATTATATTATTGAAACGTCACGCGGTCGTTGACAACACTGACCGTCACCGCCATCCCCTCATGAATCCGCCCATCAATTAACTCCAGCGCCAATGGATCAAGCACTCGCTTTTGCACCAAGCGCTTGAGTGGTCGGGCGCCAAAGGCCGGGTCATAGCCATCGCGGGCCAGCATGTCGCGGACGCTGTCGTCAAACTTCAGTGTAATGTCGCGGCTGTCTTTGACTTGGCGGGCGACGCGTTTCAGCTGGACATCGACAATTGCCCGCATGGCCTCTGGTCGAATGCGGTCGAAGATGACAATGTCATCAATGCGGTTGAGGAATTCTGGGCGGAAGTGCTGCCTGAGCACCTCAAGCATTTGATTATCGAGTGCCGACAAATCGTCGCCAGAAAAATCCATAATTGCCTGCGAACCGACATTGCTGGTCATGATGATGACCGTGTTGGAGAAATCGACTGTTCGCCCCTGGCCATCGGTCAGGCGGCCATCATCCAGCACCTGGAGTAGCACGTTGAAGACGTCGGGGTGGGCCTTCTCGATTTCGTCAAATAGTACCACGCTGTAAGGGCGGCGGCGCACTGCTTCGGTGAGTTGACCGCCTTGGTCATAACCGACGTAGCCTGGCGGCGAACCAATCAGGCGGGCTACGGCGTGCCGCTCCATGTACTCGCTCATATCGATGCGGATCATGGCGTGTTCGTCGTCAAATAATTCGCGGCACAGGCTGCGGGCCACCTCTGTTTTACCCACCCCGGTCGGGCCGAGGAAAAGGAAGGAACCGATTGGTCGGTTGGTGTCAGCAAGGCCAGCACGCGAACGGCGAATGGCACTGGCCACCGCAGCGATGGCCTTGTCTTGACCAATTACTTGCGTGCTAATATGCTCCTCCAATTTGGCTAGTTTGCTGGATTCGGTCTCAATCAGCCGCTCCACGGGGATGCCAGTCCAGCGCGCCACCACGCTGGCGATATCGTCAGGGGTAACTTCTTCACGCAGCAGGCGGTCGGCCGGCGGAATGGCGGCCAGTTCTTGGCGGGCGGCGCTCAGCTTTTTCTCCAGCTCTGGCAGATCGCCGTATTTGATGCGGCTGGCGGTGGCGAGATCCGCGTCGCGTTCGGCGATTTCCAGTTGCGAACGCAGACTATCCATTTTTTCGGTAGCGGTATTGACGGTCTGGAGAATATCCTTTTCGTGCTGCCATTTATTGTCAATCACCTCGGCCTGAGCCCGAAGGTCAGCGATTTGCTGCTTGATTTCCTCTGTGCGGGCCTTGGCGTGGTCGGATTTATCTTTTTTGAGCGCGGCTTCTTCAATTTCCAGCTGCAAGCGGCGATTATTCAGCCTATCCAGCGCAATCGGTACACTCTCAAGCTGCATCTTGAGCGCACTGGTCGCTTCATCCAGCAAATCGACTGCCTTGTCAGGCAAGAAGCGATCAGGCAGATAGCGGGTGGACAGCCGCGCCGCCGCCACGATGGCATCGTCAGAAATTTTAACACCGTGATGGACTTCGTATTTTTCCTTCAAGCCGCGCAAAATCGCCACGGTGTCGTCAAAACTCGGCTCGCCGACGTAAACTGGCTGAAAGCGCCGCTCTAGGGCCGCGTCTTTTTCGACATGCTGGCGATATTCCGCTAAGGTTGTCGCGCCGATCATGTGTAGTTTACCGCGCGCCAGGGCAGGTTTGAGCATATTACCGGCGTCCATGCTGCCTTCGGTTTTGCCAGCACCGACCATGGTGTGAATTTCATCAACGAACAAAATAATTTCGCCGGCGGCCTCTTCAACTTCTTTCAAAATTGCTTTGAGGCGCTCTTCAAATTGGCCGCGAAAGCTCGCGCCGGCCAGCAAGCTGGAAATTTCCAAGGAAATCAGCCGCTTGTCTTTCAGCGACGCCGGTACATCGCCTTTGACGATGCGCTGCGCCAGGGCCTCGACGATGGCGGTTTTGCCCACGCCCGGCTCGCCGATGAGGACGGGATTATTTTTAGTGCGCCGACTGAGGATTTGTATGGTGCGGCGAATTTCCTCGTCGCGTCCAATGACGGGGTCGAGCTTGCCTTCGCGTGCCAGTGCCGTGATATCGGTGCCGAATTTTTCCAGTGGTTGCTGTAACTCTTCTTGTATATTTGGTGGCATAGGTCCTCCTTTTTCTTTGGCTGTTCATTGCCTAAATTATTACGCCACGACGAGAATCAGAGAGGGGACAATTGATAAAATTATCATAGCAAATTAGCACTCTCAGTGCAAGAGTGCTAAATGGAAAAACTTTCCGATTGATAAATATTGTATCTGATATAATAATGATTAGAATCATAGCGAAAGGGATAATTCATGAACATTCTCGTTACTGGCGGCGCTGGCTATATTGGCAGCCATACTACCATCGAACTATTGGCGTCAGGTCATGGCATAGTGGTAGTCGATAATTTGTCTAATTCATCTATTGAGAGTTTGCGCCGAGTTGAGGAAATTACCGGCCAAGCGGTGCCGTTTTATGAGTTTGATCTCTGTGATCGGACGCGCCTGGCGGAGTTATTCAAGTCTGATGCAATTGACGCGGTGATTCATTTTGCAGGCCTGAAGGCCGTCGGCGAGTCGGTGGAAAAAGCGCTGCTGTATTATCAGAACAATCTGGAAAGTACATTGACGCTGCTGGATGTCATGCAGGAATTTGATGTGAAAAAGCTGGTCTTTTCTAGCTCGGCAACGGTGTACGGCGACCCAGCGCGGCTGCCGATTACCGAGGATATGCCGCTGTCGGCGACTAATCCGTACGGACAAACCAAGCTGATGATTGAACAAATTCTACGCGATGTGGCGGCGACCAAGCAGGGCTGGCAGTTTACTTCTCTACGCTATTTCAATCCCGTCGGCGCCCATCCGAGCGGCCGCATTGGCGAAGATCCATCAGGCATTCCGAATAATTTGCTGCCGTTCGTATCGCAGGTGGCAGTCGGCAAGCGTGATCACTTAAGCGTGTTTGGCGACGATTACGACACGCCGGACGGCACGGGCGTGCGTGATTATATTCACGTGGTTGATTTGGCGCGGGCACATGTGGCGGCGCTGGAACGTTTGGGCGAGCCGGATGAATATAAGGTGTATAACATCGGCACTGGCCGCGGTACGTCAGTGTTGGAGCTGGTGAAAGCGTTTGAAACAGCGTCGGGTCGGGAAGTCCCATACCAAATCACACCGCGCCGGCCAGGCGATATCGCCGCGTGCTATGCTGACCCGGGATTGGCAGAGACAGAGCTGGGCTGGCGAGCGGAATTGACGATTGAGGACGCCTGCCGCGACGCCTGGAATTGGCAGAGCAATAACCCGAACGGCTACGGCTACTAATTGCCAGATCTAGTAAAAATCTTATTTTCGTAATAATCTGAACGTTTGACAAGTTCGGCGTTCAGATTTTCTATACCACCATATTGCTCGACCAGAGTCTCTTTGCCAGAGAATAAATTTGTTCCCAGGCCTAATCGTTCACCGTCAATCTTCACGCCCAGCGCTGCCAAGGTCGACGGATACATATCGAAGGTTGTAAAGCGGCGATTTTTTGTATGATTAGTGGTCACCGCAGGATTGACAAAAGCGTTATAAATTGTTCGTTGATAATTAGTGCCGGCGGTTTTTTCATCATAATATGAGGCCTGCATACCCAAATGATCGCCCGAGATGATAATTGTGGTATTTTTATAAAATGGCTGAGATTGCACCCATTTGACGAATTCTGCCACTTGTTTGGATGAGCAGGCGTGGACGTTATCGTACTGATTATTAAAATGTTTAGCGCACGTTTCATCCAAATAACCGTCGGTAAAATGAGTATCGGCAGTCAACATTTGTAAGTTAAACGGTTTATCTGATGCGGCTAGGCGCAGGGCTTCTTCGCGGGCAAACTGGAATAATTTTTTATCCTCATAACCCCACCAAACTTTATAATCGTCAGTAATTTGACCATGCTGTTTGGCGTAATTGTAATCCTGAATAGTAAAATTACCGTGTTGAGTTAGTAGTTTATCACGTCCGCCAAAACTTGCCTCAGATCCCATAATAAATGTTTGATTATAGCCTTGTTTTTGGAGGATTTCGCCTAGGCTATAGGCGCCCGGCAGAAACTTCTTAAACTCACCTAACGAGTTATGGTCACGTCCGCCAACTAAAGTTTCTTTTAGAGGAACGCCAGCTGACTGGGCGGCCATGCCCGCGACAGTCCAGCCAGTATTTGTTGCTGGTAAAGCACCGCCTATACCAGAAACCTTATTTGAAAATGAGGTATTTTTCAGAGCCAACTCTTCTAGCTCCGGAATAACAGAGACATCAGCGCTACCGCCATTGGCTTTTGAGGCTAGGGTATTTTCCATCGATTCCAGATAGATATATATCAAATTGCGTTTTTTATCGGGAAAGGTTAATTTGGCGGTTTTTGGGTTAACATAATTTTCTTCGTATAGTTTGGTTGATTGAGTTAGAGCGTAAATATAGCCAGGAATACCGAAGCTTTGAATGAGTAGTGTGAATGAGATTAAAAACATAGTTAGTGAATAAATTAAAGCGTATTTTAATCTCAAAAATGGCAGGATGATTTTTCTTGATGATTTAATTTTATCAAGGCAAAATGTAATTCCATGATTAAGGTAGGTAACGGCTTTTTTTGAAACTGGGATGAGAAGTACGCCAAATAGTAAGAAAACTAGAGGTAGGTTCTGGAGGACGGCCGACCATAAATTGTCAGATTTGCCACCAGCTAGTCCGTTGACAAAGTAGAAAATTATCTCATCAATCTGCGAGTCTTTAAAGACAACCGATTTATAGCGTGCCGCAATTAAGAAGAATGCTGCCAAAAAGAGTAAGGTAATTGATATTAATTTTGCCCAGAAGCGCTTGGTAAATTTAATTCTTTTCACTGCTACATTATATCACTTACGTTTTTTAGGGAGAAAGGGTTATAATAAAAGCATGAGCAAGAATAAAGCGCGCACATTTGGGATGAGTTGGTGGGTTGGCTTAGCTTTATTTGCCGGGATGATTTGCTTGATGCTGGGCGATATTTTGCAGCGCGACGGCGTGATTGGCTCGAAAACTGACGTGCTGGTGATGGGGACAAATGCCGGCTTTAAGCCGTTTGAGTATATTGATAATAATGAAATTGTTGGTTTCGATGTCGATTTGGCGCGGGAAATTGCCAAAAGTATGGGCAAGGAATTGAAAATTGAAGATATGTCGTTTGACGGGCTGCTGTCGGCGCTGGACAGCGGGCAGATTGATATGGTGGCAGCGGGCATGACAGTCACGCCGGAACGGGCGAAAAATGCGCTGTTTTCTGATCCATATTATTCGGCGTCGCAGCGAATAATTGTTAAGAAGGGCAGTCCGATTCGCAATAGGTATCAATTGTCGGGGCGAAAAATCGGCGTACAGCTGGGCACGACTGGCGATACGCTGGCATCGAAAATTGCCGGCGCGGCAGTTACGCAATTCCAGACTGCGCCGAGCGTCTTGCAGGAACTAAGCGCCGGGAAGATCGAGGCGGTCATTCTGGACGATGCTCCTGCCAAGCAGTACACGGCTGGTTTTCCTGGTTTGGAAATTTTGCCGGGCGCGCTCAGCGACGAAAGCTACGCCATTGCCATTAAAAAAGACAATACGGATTTACTAGAGAAGGTTAATAAAGAAATTGCCAAGATGAAAAAGGACGGCCGCTACGATAAATTAATCCGCAAACACTTTGGCGAGGAGGCGAAACTGTGAGTTTTTGGGAAGTGATTTTCGGCGGCGACCGCTGGTTATTCTTATGGTACGGGTTGGAAGTAACGCTGGTCTTGACAGTATTATCGCTTATCTTAGGCTCGATAATCGGCGTAATTATCGCCTTAATGCGCACCTCGAATTTTCGCCCGTTCGGCAGATTGAAAACGGGGAAGCTTGCCAAATTTAATCCCTTAGCTAGCCTGGGCAAAATCTACGTTGATATTATCCGTGGCACGCCGCTGTTGGTGCAGCTTTTAATTATGTATTACGTGGTGTTTGGCTCGTATCAGTTTATGCCGAAGATTTTTGTGGCGGCGGTGGCGTTCGGTATTAACAGTGGCGCTTATATTGCTGAGATTATCCGCGGCGGTATTCAGAGTATTGATAAAGGGCAGATGGAGGCGGCGCGGTCGCTGGGTCTGAGCAATTGGCAAGCGATGCGGCTGGTTATTTTACCGCAAGCGATGAAAAACTCGCTGCCGGCGCTAATTAGCGAGTTTATTGCTTTACTAAAGGAGACGTCGGTGGTCGGCTGGATTGGCTTGAACGACATTATGCGCGGCGCTGACAATATTCGTTTTCAGACGGCTACTGCTTTCCAGTCGCTGTTTGCCGCAGCGGTGATGTATCTGGTTCTAACGGCAATTTTTACGCGGGTGATGGCGCGAGTAGAAAGGAAATTGAAGCATGACGATGATCAGCGTTAAAGATTTAAAGAAAACATTCGGTAAAAACCGCGTGCTGCGCGATATTGACGTGGAAATTGACGAGGGTGAAATTGTCGTGGTAGTTGGCTCTAGCGGCTCTGGCAAATCGACGTTTTTACGCTGCTTGAACTTGTTGGAAGAGCCGACATCCGGCGAGATTATCGTCGATGGTGTTAAAATTACCGATCCGCATGTCAATTTGAACGCTTTGCGCCAAACTATCGGTATGGTTTTTCAGCAATTTAATTTGTTCCCGAACCTGAGCGTGATTGAAAATATTAAACTAGCGCCTAAAAAACTTCGCAAATTATCGGACAAAAAGGCGACGCGCTTGGCGCGAGGTTTGCTGGACGATGTCGGGCTGCTGGATAAGGCGGATGCTTCTCCCGATAGCTTGTCGGGCGGCCAAAAACAGCGGGTGGCGATCGCCCGGGCGCTGGCGATGGAGCCGAAAATCATGCTGTTTGACGAGCCGACATCGGCGCTGGATCCGGAAATGATCGGCGAAGTGCTGGATGTTATTCGCAAAGTTGCTGAAAAAGGCATGACGATGGTGATCGTGACGCATGAGATGAAATTTGCCCGCGAAGTTGGCACGCGGATGATTTTTCTGGATAAGGGCGAGATTATCGAAAACGGTACGCCAGCCCAGGTAATGGATCGCCCGAAAACCGAGCGCGCTAAAAAATTCTTTGCCAAATAGCCCGAGTAACCTCGCTATAATTCGCTTAGAACTGGAACTTCTGTCAATTTGTTAACTAGCTGGTCCAGATTAACCTCTGTCAGATAACTCGGTAAAATTCGCGTCGTTTTCGGATCGACAAAGCCGCATTCCGCTACTTCCTCGACGCCGTGTGATGTTTGCTCCAGGTTGATGTGCTGGTAATCTTGCCAGTTGGTGATGAGGAAGAAAAATTCCAATTGCTCGTTCGGGCCGTGCGCTGATTGTTCGCCGGATTCAGCGAATTGTTGTATAAATAACAACTTGCCGATTTCTGGTTTGACACCTGTTTCTTCAATCATTTCTCGGCGTAGACCGTCCAGCAAGCTTTCGCCCATTTCCAAGCCGCCGCCCGGCGTACACCAAAAATTACGCCCTTTGCCATTATTGGCGGTCAATTGTTGGCAAAAAATTTCGCCCTTGTTGTTGATAATAATTCCGCGTACGTTAACTCGCCGCCGCATATAACCTCCTTTAATTTTATAATTGCCAGAGGTTCTAGTTAGTGAACGTGCGCTTAGATAATTCCTGTGGTCGGCTTCATATAATACTTGACGAGCCTACTAACCACAGTATAGATTATACAAGACTTTGTGCAACTATGATAATTTTACAAACAAGCTAGAGAAAATGCGGATTATCATAAATAACTTTATAAAAATAGAAGGTCTAGAGATCATAATATTTATATAGCCGACTATTTTTTATTATTTTCTATTCGCACTCCCCATACATTGAATACTGCGGTGAACATAGGATGATTGCTTGGCCTATCGTCTTGAATATTTACTTTCCCAAACTTGATCTTGCCACTTTTACTAAGGGAGTAAGGTGATCTTGCGGCAATTATTTTACCCGACTTATCTAAGTAATACGCCAGTAGCATCTCTTTCAAGTTTGATAGGGAGCTAATCTCTTTTCCGCTGCGAATAGTGGCCATACCTTTATCAATGTCGTCATATCTCCAAGCGTCCACTGTTAAATAGAATTTATCAATATCATCTCTAGCAACTTGATTTGAGAAGTTTTCCCAAAATAAAATCTTGTCGGCACGGCTAGTTACTATAGGAAAAATAACCCCCCAAGCACCTTTTTTTACTGAATAATATTTCAATATAGGTAAAAGTTCTTTAAAATGAACGCGATTTTGTTTAGCTAGTTCGAGGTTAGCTTGAACCTGTTCATAGGGATTATTGCTATTTATGTCGTGCTTAAGTTTTATGTCCCCAAATCGTTTTTTGTATTCTTCTATAACCTTTCGATTTCTCTTAACAGGTATTACCTTTTGACTGACGTTATGGCCACTATTTACCTGAAAGGTAATAGTAAAGTCTGATATATCTACCCAAGGTGCTATTATTTTTGGCAATTCTTTTTGAATGACACCAGTCTTAATAAAGTTTCTAAAATCTTCATAAACTCTCCGTATGAAAAACGTACAGTAGAAAAGCGTATCAAAAACTTCTAGATCGTCTTTTTTAGTGTAGTTGAAAATATACGAGCGATGTATATCTCCGCTGGCGTGTTTAAGTATTGGTCGTTTCTTGGCAAGTTCCATTATCTCTTTCTTTATCTCATCGGTAGTTGAGTATATATCCATCCTTCTCTCTAATAAAGTCTGAGAATAGTCCGTGTATAAGACTATTAATGCGTGACTTTTCGCCGTATTGATTCCTTGCTTAACAATACTGTTTCTCATGTCAACAATAAATCGCATATATGGGTTCGTCCTCATCGTCTCTTGCCAGGGTGTGTACCAATTATCAAAATTAGGTATATCATTTTTCTTTGATTGTAAGAAGAAAGTAAAGTTCCTAAGGGCTTGTATTAAAGCATCTGCATTGGCTATAAAGTTGGTTGGATTATGATATTCATTTTCCATATTATGAAATATAGAAATGAGCTTTTTCATATTAAATTCAACATCTTTTAGTACTTCGTAGTTGCTCATATACTAATTATATAATCAAACTCAATAAGTTTCATCAAGCTCAAATCAATCCTATATCTGCCAGCATCGGCTCATCAAAGAAAAATATTGATAACTTACGCAATATACTGTCAAATCCACTATATAATTTGATGGTAGATTATGGGCGAAAATACTATGTGGTCGGGGTGATCCGATTTGAACGGACGACCTCACCGTCCCGAACGGTGCGCGCTACCAAGCTGCGCCACACCCCGACGCTAAAAATAGTATACGTCCAGCAGATACTTTTGTCCAATGAGGCTCTGTGACGGTTGGTTTGTATTATGGTAAAATAGAGACTGGATTTGAAGTACGAAAAGAACAATTATGAAGCATATTTTACGAATTTTTAGCGGCTACTGGCTGATGTTTATCATCTTGGTCGGTTTTACCTACGCTATGGTGATGGCGAATTTGTGGCTGCCTGACAAGATGTCGGAAATCGTCAATAACGGCATCATCAAACAAGATATGCCGGCGATTTGGCACAACGGACTAGCGATGATTGTGGTGACGGCGGCAGGCGGACTGTGTTCGATCGTCATCGGGTTTTTGGCGGCCCGGATCGCCACCGGTATGGCGCAGAAACTGCGGACAGAACTGTTTGAGCGAGTCGAAAGTTTCGCGCTGGCGGATTTCAATAAATTTTCGACCGCCTCGCTAATCACCCGATCGACCAACGATATTCAGCAAATTCAGATGACGTCAATTCTGCTGCTGCGTCTGGCGTTGATGGCGCCGATCATGGCAATTGGCGGTCTGCAAAAAGCCATCCATAACGCACCAAATTTGAGCTGGATCATCGCACTGGCAGTGTCGGTGCTGCTGGTGGTCATTGTCGTGTTGTTTGTGATTGCTGTGCCTCGGTTTAAGAAATTGCAAACGCTGGTGGACAAACTGAATCTGGTGACGCGCGAAAACCTGGCCGGCTTAAAAGTTATTCGCGCCTTTCATAATGAGAAGATTGAGCAGAAAAAGTTCCAGCAAGCCAATACCGAGCTAAATAAAATGAATTTATTTGTCAATCGGCTGATGATGCTGCTTGACCCAATCATGACGCTGGTGATGAACTTTTCTAGCGTGGCAATTGTCTGGTTCGGTGCGCATTTGATCAGCAGCGGCAATCTGCAAATTGGTAATATGATGGCGTTTTTGGAATACGCCATGCAGGTGATTATTTCTTTCTTGCTGCTGTCGATGGTGTTTATCATGGTGCCGCGGGCGGCTGTATCGGTAAAGCGGGTGGGCGAGGTGCTCGACACGCTACCGTCAATTGTTGACCCGCAGTTGCCGCAGCAATTGCCAAATGACGCCACGGGTAAAATTGAATTCAAAGACGTCACGTTTACCTATCCAGACGCTGATCTGCCGGTGCTCTCAAGTATCAATTTTACGGCTGAACCAGGGCAAACTACAGCGTTTATCGGCAGCACTGGGTCTGGCAAATCGACGTTGATCAATTTGATCCCGCGCTTTTACGATGTGTCGGCGGGGCAGATTTTGCTGGATGGCGTGGATATTCGCCAGCTCAAGTTGGAAGATTTGTACGATCAAATCGGCTACGTACCGCAAAAGGGCGTGCTGTTTAGCGGGACGATCGCCAGCAATATCAAGTACGGCAATGCCAAAGCTAGCCAAAAATTGGTCGAAAAATCCGCTAAAATCGCGCAAGCCACCGAGTTCATCAGCGAGCTAAAAAACGGCTACAAAAATGAAATCGCTCAAGGCGGCAGCAATGTTTCCGGCGGTCAGCGGCAGCGTTTGTCGATTGCCCGGGCGATTGCTGTCGAACCGAATGTCTACATTTTTGACGATTCGTTCTCGGCGCTGGATTTCAAAACCGACGCCAAATTACGTCTGGCGCTTGCCAAAGAAACCAAACATAAAACTGTGCTCATCGTCGGCCAGCGCATCAATACCA
>CAURVB010000015.1:0-17993 GCA_963528615.1 uncultured Candidatus Saccharibacteria bacterium
CTAGCATTTTTCTAACCAAAAATCCCCCTCGTAACAGAGGGGGATTTGAGGAAGCATTATACCAATATCTAAATTGTTAGGGAACTATAACTCAATCTGCGGCTTCGTACCAGCAACCTCAATTATACCAATATCTAAATTGTTAGGGAACTATAACGTGCCGCTGGCGACGCTGTTTACAAACTATATTATACCAATATCTAAATTGTTAGGGAACTATAACCCCTTCATGCCTGAGTTGATTGCCTTACCTATTATACCAATATCTAAATTGTTAGGGAACTATAACATTCGCGAGTTTATCAAGCAGGCGCATTATATTATACCAATATCTAAATTGTTAGGGAACTATAACCATGGTAGGTCTTATTAAACTAAAAGGAACATCCCATAGCTTAGGAGCGATCTACTTCAAGCATTAAGCGCCCGCTGAGCTGCCACTACTACATCTACAACCTCGCTATAAACCGTCATTCCAGACTTATAACAATCCACCTGCGTCACAATATCAAAATATCAAATCGCCGCGCATAATCTGGATGCGCACCAACAAACACACATGAATTACGCCCAAGTTCTTTGCCCAGCTCAAACAGTGCAATAGGGCAGAGCGATTCTTTTGGAAACCAAAATAAAACTACTCGCGCCCGTTTTAAAAACTCATATTCCCATCTTATTTGACAAGCCGCCTCCGCCCCCCTCTGAAGCCAACAGTCGATTACGACGAGGGTTGGCTATCACAATATCCTGATCGCCCAGCAGTTTTATCGCTTCTGCCTGCCAATCTGGACAATTCGTGATACCTCCTGCCAAAAATAAATCTACCGATGGCAGTGCATCGCGCAAACTTATATCATCCGGAGTGATGGCCTTCATACTTCTATGATATTAGCATGCAGCAAAAATATCAACGAAACCTTATAAAAAAGATTGTGCTATACTTACACTCATGGAAGTACTATTTGTCATAATCATAATTTTTACCTTAGTAGCAATCGGAGTAAAAACAAATAATAATATCGCCAAAAAACCAAAGAGAGAATACGTATACACTAAAAAAGCCTGCGTGATGACACAGCACGAGCTAATATTCTATAAAACCCTGCTTGAAGCAATAAGCGGCTGCGTAATCATCCCGCAAGCTCACTTAAGTATGTTTTTAGATCATAAGGTTTACGGACAGAACTGGAGCAGGGCATTTTCAAGAATCAACGGCAAATCAGTGGATTTTCTTATTTGCACCAATGATATGAAACCACTCATAGTTATTGAACTTGACGACAACACCCATGATCGTCCTGACCGCCAAAAGCGCGACATTTTCGTTAACTCAATTATAAGCGATGCAAATATGCCCCTGCTGCGGTTTAAGGCGGGTGAGTGGAATAGTGAAATCATCAAGCAAGAGGTCTCCCACGCTCTTAAAGGACCAACTCTCGAAAAACCATAGAACAAAAAGCGAACTAATTATTCGTAGCTTTCTTAAAGTCATGCCAGGATAATTATCCAACAATTGCCAACATTTCATAGATTCATAAAATACCATCTTTAGCGATCAAAGCCCAAACCATAATCAATAGCACAAATTAGCGCGCTAAAAGCCATCAACAGCTCATAGCAATAAAAACATGGAACAATGGCAAATATAGATTTAGGACAATATAACATACCGGCAGACCCAAACAGGGCGGTAACATAATTAATCGCCGCCGATATCTCCAGAAATCCACAAACTACATAAATTTATCTTGAAAAAAGACGATGGAGTAATCATGTTTCGTAGATAGTTTTAATGTCGCACAATGTACCTTTTACGTAATAACAAGTACCGTACAAAGATGAATGCTCATACATCCAGCAATAATCAAATAAACTATAAAATCGCTCGTTCTACTTGCACGCCAGGGGATTTTCTTCTAAGGACTTCTGGTAGCGAACCATTATCAAAAACTTTACACACAAAACATAAATAAACTTCAACATAAAGCTCAAGACCTCACCATGCCTGTATGTATTGATATTTTTACATCACAACCGGCAGATATCTACACGCTCGTATAGTCATTAAGTTTTCCACATCCACAGCCTGCGTTATTTGACATTTTGCTATTTTTATTTCCCTGCTCCCCTAGTTTGTGGTCTTGCTATTATTTGACTTTTATATATTTTATATTGTTATATATATTTTGCCAGTTCATTAAAGTAGAACAAAAAGCGAACTAGCTCTATTTAACAGAGAAGTTGACCTTTCTATTTATAAAAAGACCTCTGGTCTACCCTGACGTCTATATATTCTGGCACACTACCAGTTTTCCCCAGATATTCCAGCATTATGATCGCCTGTTTGACCTGAGATTGTGCAGACCTATCAACTGTCATTCGCACCTGCGTCGCCCTACCCTCGACCTTAAACCAGACTTGCCGCACAGTACTCGCCGGTAAAGTCGCCTCTGAAACCTTTATCTTATACTGCGCGAACGCCGACACCGCTTGGCCAAGAAAACTCAGAAATTGTCGATTAATAACCTCTTGACCACCTCTGGTAGGCAAACCACTCTCGTCACGCACTGCAACTGCAGGTGTGTCAAAATAATTTTGCTCGAAAGTTACACCGCCATCATCTACAAAATATACTTTGCCACCAGATGACCATTGAGCTACTGGTTGGCGAAAAGTCAGCTTCACGGCCGAGCGTGCCAGAAAATCGCCTTCTATACGAATATTTTTTACTTCAGGAGCTTTCTGTAGAAAAAACTGCTTCAAGTCGTTATTGTTAAGAAAAAACCGAAACCGCTCCGCCGGATGGGCGCTGTAATATTCATTGAGCGCGGCCACGTATTTCTTAGAGCTATTGGAGCTTTTCATGTCGGGAGTTTGAATGGAAATATCAATGGTCAATTGAAACAGTAAAGATACTATAATAGCCAAACCCACCGCAGTCATAAATAATCTCCGCGCCACGCTACGTCGCTTTTTTACCAACTCGTGCGCCTCCAGCCTCTCTGAAGCCTCAAGTGGCGATATTGTTTGACGGCTATTTAACGTACGATTTCGACGATATGATTGAGTTGGAAGATCTTCATAAATCTTAGCCTGACGGCGAGCAGCAATCTCCCGACGACTTAAGTTTGACTCAGATTTTTTCTTAGAAAAAGGCAGTTTCACCTTCGTCTACCCTGTCTTCGTATTGTCGTGAGAATGATCTTTGCCATATATTTAGCAGCATCCGGTTTAGCAAATTTACCAAAATTATTTCCTAGTCCTTTTAGGATTTTTTGTGATCTTAAGATACTAATAATTTTTCGCAATAAGATACGATTATCCTTGTCCAACTCTTCCTCTGTGACAATTAATGCCGCCAACGCGTCTTGATAGACCTTAGCGTTTTTCAATTGATGACCACCTGTTAGCTGACCATTAGGGATGATTATGGTTGGCTTGTGTAGCGCAGCCAACTCCAGCAAAGTTGTCGCCCCTGCCCTAGTCACGACAATATCCGCTGCTGCCAAAACCTCCGCCATGCCATCATGAACAAACGCTTGTAAACGCCACCCGTCACGCTCATCAGTCTGTTGAAGAATGTCTTCATATTGTAGATTTCCTGATATCAAAAATACCGACGCTCCAGCAAGCAATTCCTCTCTAATTGCCACAATTGCAGCATTAATACGGGCAGCGCCCAATCCGCCACCTGTAATAACCACCAGCGGCTTATCACCATCAAAGCCCAACTTTTCCTTCAGCTCTCGCCGCTCTGACTCAGAATATGGCCGGAACTCTGGCGCCACAGGAATACCAACATAAGTCGCTTTCTCAGGAGGATAATTATAATATTTAAGTGGTGCACCCGTGCCAATTGCCCTCGCAAACGGACTAAGTAAGCGATTGGCCAGTCCTGGATGAGCGTCAGAATCATGCAGCACTAGCGGAATTTTCAGTAATCGTGCTGCATAACCCACCGGCAAACAAACATAACCACCTTTAATAAAAATAACGTCCGGCCGCCATGCTATTAGCTTAAAAAGACTCTGGGAAAAACCAATTACCACTTTAAATCCATCGCGTAAGTTTGGAAACAATATTGATGGATGTAAATGAAACGACATACTCTTACCGTGATATCGGCGAAGTTTTCCGGCTATAATTAACTCAACTGGGATATTTTCATCAAACTTACCAAAAATTCCACGCGCACTGGCACCAAATTTCTTATCACACCAAAATCGCAATTCGTGCTTACCTGATTTTTCTAACTCCCTAAATACGGCTACCACTGGCGTAACGTGTCCGCCCGAACCGCCGCCGACCGCTAAGATTCTTGCCATCGTTTCCCTCCTCTAATGGTTTATGTGATGTGTATCTGGAAATCTGAAAAACTAACCCAAGCGCCGCCGCGATAAACATCATACTCGTCCCGCCATAGCTAAGCAGCGGTAATGGAATTCCCGTCAGCGGCATTAGTCCCGTCATTGCTGCCACATTAAGTACAACGTGAGAAGCAATCCAACCAAAAATCCCTGCCACAATCAAGCGCAGCGTTATGTCCGGCAGTCGTGCCGCCACACGCAAAATTGACAGCAGCAGCGCCGTAAAAAGCGCCAAAATCGCCATCAAGCCAAGAAAACCGAACGTCTCGCCCATCACCGCGAAAATCGAGTCGTTAATTGCTTCAGGTAAATAGCCAGTTGCTTGCACGCTCTTGCCAATCCCAAGCCCCCACAGCCCACCAGAACCAATCGCAATCCTAGCCTGTTGAATATGATAATTGCTATTTTCCTGACCACTCGCGGTTTTATGACTATCTCCCTGAACAAACGTCATCACACGCTCAATTCGATGCGGCGACGTAAAAATCATAACTAGCCCACAAAACGCCACAACCCCTAAAATCTTACCGATTATTCTCCAATCAACACCCGCCACCACGATCATCGATAAGACAATTGCTACCAAAGAAACGCCAGTCCCCAAGTCCTTCTGTAAAACTACAATCATCAATAGCGAAAGTGCGGAAATAATACCGATCGGGATTAGTGTCTCCTGAATGTCATTCAACTTCCCCTGAACAACCCGACGCCCCAAAAATCCTGCTAAAAATAGCAATACTCCATATTTTAATAACTCTGACGGCTGAAAGCTGCCCAGGCCGCCGAGATAAAACCAGCGATATGCACCGTTAGTCTCCCTGGCAAATGACAAGTGAAGAAGCGACCCAAGAAGAAATAACAAAACACACGAGGCGAATCCTGCCCAGAGAATATACTTTGCTCTATCTCCGATAAGCCACTTATACGGCATAAAATAAAACGCCAAGAACGTCACAACAGCGATAATAACACTAGTTAGCTGTTTACTGAAAAAAAATGTATTACTGTAATCTGTACCATACGCGTAATTTAAAACACTCGCCCGCTGTGGCCCCAGTGCATACATCACCACCAATCCAAGCAACAGCAAAAGTCCCATATATAGCACAATTTGATACATCGGTCGGTGGCTTCGAATTGGCTGGAGAGTAGCCTGACGCTTTCTGACGGCTGAACTACGCAATATGACCCCCCGCCAAAGCCAGCATCACGCCGATAAACGCCATCACACAGCCAATCACCCAGAACCGCATCGTCACCTTGGTTTCCGGCCAGCCGATAGCCTCTAAATGATGATGAATTGGCGCCGATAAGAAAATCTTGCGCTTAAAGAATTTTTTACTAAAAATCTGTATCAAACTGGAGCCCGCCTCAATCACAAACAACAGCCCAATTACCGGCAGCAGCAACAGCGAATCTGTAAGCATCGCCACCACCCCTAAACTAGCGCCGTAAGCAAAGCTGCCAACATCGCCCATGAAAAACCGCGCCGGATAAATATTAAACCACAAATAACTCAGCAGCACGCCGACCACCGTAAAGCAAAATCCTGCCAGCAGTACCTGCTGCTGCAACAGTGCAATCACCCCAAACGCGCCGAAACTAGCGCTCAAGAGACCGCCAGCCAGCCCGTCCATGCCATCAGAAATATTCACCGCATTGCCAGTCGCCACCACCGCAAATGCAAACAACGGTATAATCAGCCAGCCGACATTTACATCCCCCATAAACGGCACGTGAAAACTCATCACACCTAATTTGGCGAAGAAAAACCAGCCAAGAACCACACCAATAAGCGTAATTAAAGCGAACTTCACCGGACTGCGCAAGCCTGCTGCCCCGCCACCCAAGCCGCGCAAATTAATAACATCATCAATTAGTCCAACCGCCCCACCACCGACCAGCGCTGCCAATGGTAGCCATGTCTGAGCTCGGTCCAAGTTAAAGAAAAACGTCACAATAAAAATCGAAATAACACCAATAACTCCAGCCATCGTTGGGATATTTCGCCGTAGTTTTGCCGCTTGAAACTTGGCAAAAACCTTTAATTTTTGACCATCAGTACTCTCTGAGCGCTGCCGCTTCCAAAACCGATATCGGTAGGCAAAAAACGTATAGATTGGTGTTAAGAACATTGCTAATAAAAACGCCCCAACGCTCAGTAGAAACACATGCGTTAGTTCATTCGTCATTGTCTGTAAAGCTACTCCCATATCTATTCCTTCGGTGCTATTTTCATATAATCAATCATCCAATTGGATATATCTGTAAAAATCGGCCCAGCATGGATATTTCCCTGTAGATTAATTCCTCTGCCTGGCGCCGCTACACGTACCATTATGACATATTCGGCACCATTTTTGCCACCGCCATAACCAATATAGGTAGCAATTGTTTCTTTCTGGGTATATAATCCATTCACGACCGCCTCAGAGGTACCAGTTTTTCCACCTATTTCATAGCCAGGCTTATCACTTTTTGACAAGAAAGAAGAGTGGCGAGCAGTCGACAGCATAGTTCGCATCTGGGATGAAGTATTGCCGCTCACTGTTTGACGAAGGGTTTTATTCTCTGTAGTCTGAAAACGTCCTTCATTGTCAATTGTTCCACCAAGAATTGTTGGCTTATAATACTGTCCACCATTTACCAACGATGAGAATCCAGCTGCCACTTGCACCATCGTCAGATTCATACTCTGACCATAAGTCATTGCTGAATAACGAACTTCATTACCTTCAACGCTGTCTGGCGGATAAATATAGCCCGCTGCTTCACCCAGCTCAAGCCCTGTTTTATTTCCAAACCCGAACTTATCATGATAATACTCATACAAAGTCTGACGCGCCGCAAAATTAATCTGAGAACCGTTGCCTAGTCTCCGAATCGCTGTGATTGTGCCAACGTTGAGAGAATTGTTGAACGCGCCCTGAATGGTCATAGTGCCGCCTAGACCCTTTAGGGCATTGCACATCGTGCGATCAGCCACCTTAATACAATCCGTGTTATTGTACGTGCTAGACGACGTAATAGCGCCCTTGTCAATTGCCGTAGCAAAGCTAAACGATTTCACAATTGAACCTGGCTCAAACGGCACCATCGCCGCACTATTCATAAACACCGCTGGATTTTTTTGCTTGTTAAACTCCGCTGGATTATACGTTGGATAATTAGCCATTGCTAAGATTTGACCATTTTTTGGATTCATAACAATCGCACTGCCCTCAGTCGCGTTCGCTGCCTCAATCCCCTTCTTCAACGCCACCTCTGCTTGATTCTGAATATTCCTATCAACCGTCAGCACCAGATTATCACCAGGTTTTGCCTCAATCCGCATATTATTTTTTCCAACTGTTAGCGGCACATTACGCACATCAGTCACCGACTGCAATAAACCATCTCGCCCCTTAAGTCGCTTATCAAGCGCGCCCTCTATTCCATACTGACCCTCGCCCGCCGCATTAACAAATCCAAGCACTTGCGCCCCCAGCGCACCCTCTGGATAACTCCGAAGTGAACCCTGTTGATATAATATTCCAGCAAAATTCTTCTCTTTTAATTTTTCCGCTTGAGTTCTGGTGATATTTTTTGCCAAAACCTCATACCGCGAATTCTTATTACTCAAACGTTCAGCTGCCTTATCTGTCATTTCGCCACCAGCAACCTCTCTCAGGCTCGTGATTATCTGCTCTCGCTCCTTATCATTAACCGCATGTGGATCAGCAATCACCGTATACACTGCCTGGTTTAACACCACTGGCGCTGGCGTCTTTCCATCCATCATGTATATTTTGCCACGCTCTGCTGGAATAATGAACTGCCGCTGCTGGCTCGCCCGCGCCATCTCTGTATATTTACTATATTGCAAGATCTGTAGCTGAAATAGTCGCAACACAAAAGCTGCCATCGCTACAAGTAAAACGATGGCCAAACAACCAGTTCTTGAACGAATAAGCCGCTGCATACTGCTTATCTTATTATATCACTTATCGCGCATAATGCGTTTCAGTCGTTGTCATTGCTGAAGCCACATTACTATTTTTCACCTTCTCTAATGCCGTTAGTCGTGCGTTTTGAACTTCTAATTCTGATTTCTTTGCGCTGAGTTCAGTAATTTTTGTATCTAAATCTCGAGCCTCGTAGCCATATGCTGTTAGTCGCGTTGCCTGCGTTAGATAAATCAAGCCCAGTACTGTAATCATCAGCGCAACGAGCACTGTATGAGCAACAGGACCAAGTTTGACCTGAGACTGAAAACGTGTGGAGTTTTGGTTTCGGCGCATTTGACCGCTTGAACGGCGTGAAGTGAATGTGGTGGTTGTCATTTGTCTCTATCTTTTTATATTTATATTGCATAGCAAACCAGCCCGCCCGTTAATGACAGGCTGGTTTCTATAAGGTGTATTCCGGAATACGCTTTAGTTTAGCCGCGGCGTACTGAGACAACCTCTGGCTTGTCTGTATTCTGGAATTGTACTTTGATGTGGATTGGCATGGTGTCGCCCTCCTTTTTTGTTTATGTTTTTACGGCGTAGCGAAACTGAGCGCTTCGACTGCGCGGATTGTGAACATCTTCTGCTCCAGACACCGGTTTCTTCTCTGGGACGATCAGCTCGGCCTCGTAGCCGGCAGCTGCTTGCTCCCAGAAATATCGCTTAACCAATCGATCCTCCAGACTATGAAAGCTAATTATTCCAACGCGCCCGCCCCTGGTAAGGAGGCGTGGCAGCAGCGGCAATAATTCTTCAACCAGCCGAAGTTCGTGATTGACTTCAATGCGCAGTGCCTGAAAGGTGCGAGTCGCCGGATGATGTTTCATCCCGCCGCGACCGACAGTGTGCTTGATCAAATCAGCCAGCTCGGTCGTTCCCCGAATCGGCCTGGCACCAACAATTGCCTGCGCAATTCGCCTGGCCCGCCCCGGGTTCTCCTCGCCGTAACGAGTAATCAGCCGCGTCAGCTCATCAACCGAATACGAATTGACGATATCCGCCGCTGTGATTTCCGTTCGATTATCCATCCGCATATCCAGCGGCCCGTCAAACTGAAACGAAAAACCTCTCTCTGCTCTGTCAAGCTGTGGTGACGACACCCCCAAATCAGCCAAAATCACGTCAAATGTACGTCCCTGCTTGACCAAATCCTGCGCTGCGCTCACAAAATCCTTGTGAATTAGCGTCGCGCCTTTCTCGGCCAAATCGCCCAGCGTGTTAATCGCATTATCATCACGATCAACCAACACTGCGCCCAAGTAATTATCCGTCCTCGTCAAGAATTCCCTAGCATGGCCGCCATAGCCAGCCGTCAGGTCGAGATAACTCTCGCCTCTAGCTGGCTGCAACCTGTCCAAGGTCACCTCCAGGAGTACGGGAACATGAATCGGTTCGCTCACTTGAAGCGCTTCCGACTGTGGTGGATGTTCTTTAATACTCATCATTGCTTTATTGTAGCAGTCAGGTGCAAGATTTTCGAGATTTATCTCCGTACAGCGATTGCAGCCCAAGCGACCTTGAGTCGCCTGGCGCGTAAAGAGGAGTAAATCTCGACAAATCGCCGCGGCTGACACCACAACGTATAGCAATGCTCGAGATCACCTAACTGGATATTTAATTCTGGCTGTTTTGTATTTGTGTTTTGTTTGTTTTTGTTGTCTAAGAGTGGAAATGTGATGATTGTCAGTGACAACCATAGTTTCCAAAAGAGACTTATGTGTGAGGTGGAGTTTTTTGGGAGGTGTTTTGAGGAAAGAACGTTGCCGTTTTTATCGTGGAGCAAATTGCCACCTGCCATCTTCAAATACCCAGATAGTTGATCTCGAGAGGTTTTCAAATTGTTAAAGTACTGACCCAGCTAATCAATCCGCATTCTCAGCCGCCATCAGCCGAAAATACGCGCCCGCCCGCACCGCCACGACTTCCCGGTCAATACCGGCATAGTCGAGTAGATGCTGCTCAATCGTCACTCGCCCCTGTTTCTGGTCGAGCGCCGAAGCGGTTTTACCGCGGCGGAACTTGACATTTAGGTCGGCCACCCGCTCATCCAGAATGCTTCCAGTAAGCGCGCCCTCCACTTCCCGATCCCAGACTTGCTGCGGATACAGGTGAAGATAGTTGCCAAACCCGCGAGTCAACACGACGCCGGACGCAAACTCTGCCCTGAGCTCGGCTGGGATGGTCAAGCGCCGCTTGTCGTCCAACTTTCGCTCAAAGTAATCTGTCTGCACGTCGTCCTTCCTCCGTGGTAGATTAGTTGGTTTTTCGTAGTGGATGTTTGTTTTGGTTGGTGATTTCCATCAACTTTCGTTCCACTAACTCCACTATACTACCCACAACTACCCACATGCAAGCCCTTTTTTCAACTTTTTACCCATTTTGATATCAAATAAAAACTTTTCCACATTTTTGTGGAAAAGTCTAGTGTTAAGACAATCTGGTGCTACGCTACTATATCTTCCCCAAAATGTTTCTGCAGTCGCATCCTAATTGAGCCTTCGTGACGACCAAGTTTTTGACTAAGCTGCTGAATGGTTGCGCCCTGTAAAAACTCCTGTTTGAGGGTGTCGTCGTCGGCTTTTTCCCACGGCATATAGGCCTTTGGATGCACCTCACGCATTTTGGCAATTTTTTGCTGCCAGCTGCCAGATTTGGCGGATTTTTTTGGCACCGACTGCTTTCGCTTCATTTCCTCCAACATTGGACGATAGCGCTTGGCCGCCTCACTACTTGCCCGCTGCAGCACCTCGTCAATTGCCAGCGCATCAGGCGACACCGCCAGTGCCTTGCGGTTAATGCCATATAGGTACAGATTATCAAGATCACGCACCCGACTGAGCGCCACATAACCCATACCTTCAACAAACGCTTTTCTCAGGTCAATTTTTGCCGCGTCCAGCGTCATACCCTGGCTTTTATGCACAGTAATAGCCCATGCCAGGCGCAGCGGCACCTGCGAAATACTGGCCCGCTTACGCTCACCGTCGCGCAGCTCCCACACATCCGGCACCATGGTCACCTGCCGGCCGTCACGAAACTCCACAATTGGGTAGTCCGTCAGCGGCTCAAAATCCACCACCGTACCGATGCTACCGTTGGCGTACAATTTCTGGGGCGAATTTTTCACCGCCATCACCAACGCGCCCAATTTCAACACAAGTTCACCCGGCGCCAGCACCGACCGCTGCAGGCTCTCGACGTACACCTTTGAGCCAGTCGTCGTCTGCTGATATGTTCGCTCCTCGCCCGCCAGCTCCGCCAGCTTCTGGCTATTGATGGCGTCAACATCAACATTGACGGTGTGCAGCTCGGTGATATCGCCGTCGGGCACCTGAACTTCCGTTCGCGCCAGCAACATCTCAGCGTGATGCCGCCTAATATCGTCATGTCTCAGCGCTGTCAAAATCTCCAGCAGCTGCTCGTCATTTTGCCGGTATTGCCGCTCCAGATATAGCACCGCCGGCTGCAATTCCTGCCACACCTCCGAATACACCACGAAACCGCCGCCCTGCTCACCCGGACGGTTGATTGGCGGCAATTGGAAAAAATCACCACTCATCACCAGCTGAATACCGCCAAACGGCTGGTCATTTTCCCGGACACCACGCAGCACCCGGTCAACCATGTCCAGCCGAAAATCATGCAGCATGGAAATCTCATCAATCACCAGCACATCGGTCTTGGTAATCACCTCACGCCGCGTTTTTGACAGCCGATCAAAAAAGTTGTTCGCGAGATAATCACTGACGCCAATACCGCTCCAACTATGAATGGTATTGCCGCCCAAATGCGTCGCCGCCAAGCCCGTCGTCGCTGTTACCGACACCTTTTTACCCTGGTCACGCGCCTGTGCAATAAAAGTATTCAGCAGGTGCGTCTTGCCCGTACCAGCCGCACCCGTCAGCAGCGCCGACCGACCGCTCATCAAAATCGCCAGCGCCAACTCCTGGTCCATACTTAACCTCGCGGCGGTTCACCCTCAGGCTCACCCAGCAGTTTTTTCGATTTAATTTCGTAGCGCTTGCCGGTAATTTTACTCTCGATGTAGTCCTCGTTAATCAAGTTCACAAACATATCCAGATCATTACCATCCATAATGATAATCGCGCCATTATCATCACTCATCAGCTCCAGCTGCATCTCGTCAGCATAGTCCAGCACCTGCTCCTGCTTGACCTCGCCGATCTCCAATTTCTGCAACTTATTGATGGTCTTTTTGCGCTCCTTGACCAGCGCATTCAGATCCAGCCCCTCCGGGAAACTCAACTTATATTCCTTTTCAATTTCCGCCACTTTCTTATCGGCAATCACTTGCTTCTTGTGCTCATAGCCAAACATTCGCTCAAATTTCGAAGGATTAAAGGCGAAAATATCCTGACCGATGATCAGCACCTGGTTATCATCTGGAACCTTAAACCCGACCTCCGCCTTAAACGCGCCGAACTTGCCGTCAGAAAACTCCCACGCCAGTGCACTTTTCAGCGTCTGTCCCTGCTGAATTAACTTGGCGGTGTAAAAGATTTTTTCTGGATCATTCGGATCAGTGAACCGCGCTATCACGCCCTTCATTCGCTTAAACTCATGCTCAGTTTCCGAAAATTCCACGATATCATCACGCTCGTGCTCAATCAAATGAATCAAGGTTTCCGCTCGGCCGACCTTGCCGAGATCCGTCCGCAGCAAGACGTTGTCTTCCGCTTCGCTCAGTTCATAATCCCGCACGCTAAGACCAGTGCCCGCCCCCAAATTAACTTGATTGATATAATCAAACAGAAATAACGGCCGGAGCTGCTGCTCGACATCACCCTTCAGGGGCATGAAATACGGCGTGTAATTTTTATTAAACAAAAACAGTTCTATCTGTAAATCATTCTTTTTTGCATCAGTTTGATTGGCCCACAAAAAAATATCAGTCGTTTCCCTCACTTCTTCCATGAGGGTAATTATAGCAATTTTTATCAGATGTCGCCAGCTGTTATTCAGTTAAACGCTCACCTGCACGCGCCCGATTGGCCCACTCATCTGCCAGCTCATTCCCCTCGTCACCCTCGTGACCGCGCACCCAGCGGAGCTCCGCCTGGGAATTTGAGTATAGCTCATACAGTTCTTGAACGATATCCAGATTCTTGATCTCGCCGCCTTTTTTTGTCCAGCCGCGCTGCTTCCAGCCTGATGCCCACTTGGTCACTACGTTGATCCAAAACTCGCTGTCAGTATAAATCACGCACGGCGCACCGTCCGCGTCCCGAAGCGCCGCAATCAGCGCCTTGCCTTCCATGCGAATGTTAGTCGTCTTGCCATCCTCCGAGCCTAAAATCCACGGCTGAAGATCGCGAATCACCGCGAACCCACCCGGGCCAGGATTTGGCGAAGCAGAACCGTCAGTGTAGTAAGTCGTCATTAGTATGATTATATCACGTGCAAGTCGTTAATTAATTAGCGACGCGATAAGATTCCCTAGAAACTTGTCTTGATTGAGAACAGACTTCGGATTAATACCAAGTTTACCCGTAATCTTACTATTTATCATATCGTAGCGTCGCTTGTGTAGATTCTCCAAGACCTCTTTCGCAAGACTGACTATTTTCATTCTCTCGACACGTTGACGAGTCGTCTCTTTCTCTAGGTTGTCTTCGCCAAAACCCTGAGACTGTAGATATTTATAGACAAGATGAGACACTTCTCTTGTACGCGCACGACGCCGTTCGTCTTTTGTGATAAACTGTATTTCAACTGGAATCTCAACATCGTCAATATCCACAGCAAATGTTACTTTAGATACTTCATAGATAGAATATCCTCGTTGTTCGCACTTTTCATCGGTATCAATTTTTACCAAATACTCATCCGAACCAACACCCAGTTCACGAAGATTCTGCTCCACGGCATCAACATATTCTTTAGTTCCCTGGATATATACAGGTCTGTTTTTACTCCGAGTACATACTGGTCTAAACTCCTTCAACCTATCAGCAATAAAATGCGCAAAATCACAAGCTGTCGTTTCACGATCTCTAGATATCACCATCATACCGACAATATCCATAATTCCGTCACCGCCCTTAAGTTTATCCGCAAGCGATCCTACAGTTTTAATACGCCAGTTTCCAGCAACCATATTGCCATATTCGGTATCAGCCGCAAATTCCCCCATGTGAGTAGAATATTCGCCAGAATCCTCATCTTTACGAATAGCGTAATTGATAGTACCGTCATTCACACCAAATATCTTGTCTGCAATTTCGTCCATGCCAACCTGTAGAACCCTGTCTTGTGTCTCTTTAGCACTTTCAACAAGGTCTTCCTTACCTTGACCAATTAGTCGTCTTACTTTAGCCACACTACGTAGTTCTGCAGCAAAAGCCTCATATCCCATCGCCTCAAGAATTGGGGCATAGAATGACTCAGCTTCCAACACATCCTGTAAAACTGCAGACTCCCTCTTTGACGACGGATGCTGCAAATTATCCATTATCTCGGCGCCTTTTATTATAAACGCCTCGATATTAACCTTATCCATCTCTAATCTCATATGATCAAGGTCTAGAAGTGGCTGAGCAATCGCCCACTGCTCAGGAGAAACCTTGCTCATATGTCGCTCGGCAACCAAGGAGTATATTTCTCGATAATCTTCATTAGACTCTTCTTCGGCAATTTTAGCCATTAACTTACGATGATGCGCCGCGTTTTGCTCAATTTCAGTCATATCGGCCAGTAAGCATGCGGAGTATTTCAACTGATCACGGCTAATATTCTCATCATCCATAAACTCATAAAGTGCATCTGCGGCATCCCTGGCCCACATGTCGTTATATTTTGTGCTCTTTTTATTAAACATCCTATCAGCAACGTCGTGAATCAATGACAACGAAGCTGCCTCTGGTGGTAAATCGTCACCCGTATATGCTTTTACGATTTTATACACTCGGTAGGCATGATCCTTAAAATCTTCGCGCTCACCTTCAGTGCAGCTAATATAGCCGTCTAAAACCTTACGGCATGATTCATGAAAAATCTCTTCTGCAGGTATAATCTCTTTTTCGTTCAAAATACAATTTTCACTTGACACAACCCTTGCATTATATCATAGTAATGGTAAATTATCAAGCCCCAGACTACCTACGCAAAATAAATCCGCATCAATTCGCGCGCCACCCTGTCGGCATCGTGACGAATCAAGCTGCGTTGAGCCGCTAACGGATCGCTGTTGGAGTTCGTATTGACCCACACGTCATCAGCAATCAAACGCTTGCCCGACGCATAATAATGCTTTTTCTTCAGCAATTCCTTATCCCACTCGACCAAATATTCGCCGTCGTGAGCATATTTCTTTATCAATTCCTCTGGCGGGCGATGGTTATTGTAAAGCACATAATCCATATTCACCCCTGAAAATCGCTCAATTTCATCCGCGAAATCCGCCACAGTAAAACCATCTGTCTGGCCCGGTTTATTAACTAAATTGCAAACATAAACTTTCTTTGCCCTAGTCTCTGCCAGCGCTCTGGTTACGCCGCGCACCAGCAACGCCGGCGCCAAACTGCCATACAGCAGCCCCGGCGCAATCACCACCAAATCCGCATCTAAAATCGCCTGGCGCGCCCGCGGGTTAATGCCAGCCGGCGGTTTCAACTCCAGCCACGGACACTCGCCGCGCGGAATTTGCAGCGACTCTGCTGCGTGTTGGCCATTGACAGTTGTACCGTCTTTTAGCTTAATCGACATAGTCGTATCATCCAAAGTAATTGGAAACACGCGTCCATTTACGCCCAAAACTTCACTCGCCAGCTCCACTGCCTCGGCAAAACTCCCTGTCATTTTTTCCAGCGCTGCCATGAACAAATTGCCAAAGGCGTGCCCCTTCATGCTGCCCTCATCAAACCGATAATTAAACAAGTCGCGCACCTTCGGCGAGCTACTCAGCGCCACCAAACATTGCCGGACATCGCCCGCTGGCAGCACGCCCAGTTCGTCGCGCAGCTGTCCAGTCGAGCCGCCGTCGTCAACCATATTAACCAGCGCCGTAATGCTATGCGTGTACTTTTTCAAGCCCGACAGCAGCGTAAAACTGCCGGTTCCGCCGCCGATTACTACAATTTTTACCCCAAAATAATCACTATTTGAAACATTCATTACCATTCCCGAATTATACCACCTTACCGGAACTTAAACCAACGTACCCTTTGGCAGCGCCCACTCCAGATACGGTTGCTGCTGATGTTCAATGGCGTTGATAATATGCGTAGCAATTTTAGCGGGATCGTTGAAAAACACATAATCAGCCGGCATATCCCGGCCATTCCAAAACGGCGTTTTCATAGCGCCAGGCAAAAACAGCGCGACTTTTACTGGCAGTTTCTGTTCATCCGCCTGCATCCCTAAGCTGCGCGCCAAGCCCGCTTGGGCGTGTTTGGTCGCCACGTATACCGCCTCGTCCGCCCGAGCTTTGACGCTGCTGGTCGAGCCGATAATCGTTAAAACTGACTTCTGATTTTGACGAGCCATCTTTCGCCACGCCCACTGCACCAGCGGCAACGCACCGGTAAAGTTCACCTCCGCCATCGAGCGTACATCCAGCTGATCCTCAAAATTACCACGCCAACCATAGCCTGCCGCCCACACGAATTGCTCAACATTGTTATCGCCCAGAATCTGCTCAATCCGCGCTGGCGCTGCCTCTACTTGCTCGGGATAATACACATCCAATTGGAAACCCTCGCCGTGTTCCTGGGTGTTATGTGTCTTCCCCAGCACCAACACGCACTTACCGCTTTCTCTGAGCTGCCGCGCCATTTCGCGTCCAAGCCCACTCGTCCCACCAAGAATAATATGCATATAGTTATTATAGCAATGGGATTATTATATGTAAATTGATCCTCTCGGACATGACCGCAAACTTCTTAGAATACTCAGTAAAATTTTACCTGCGTAGTTGCTGCCATTTTTCGTGAACCTTATAGGCACGTGCTGGCGCGTCAACCTCACTTTCCTGGAGCAACAACTCCTCAGGGTCGATAAACATTACTTCGTCACCCTCTTCACCTGGCGCAAAGTCAAAATTCTCCGGCCAGACACGGCAATAAAAACAGATTTGATTGGCATCAATCCGCTCAATATACATCTCGTCCGACGCGTCAAACAGTTGATAGCGCAAACCACCCTTGTAGCCGACTTCTTCAAGCAGCTCGCGCTTCAAAGACGACTCAATCGTCTCGCCAAAATCCATACCACCACCCGGCAAATCCCAATACGTCCGATCAATTTCCTTGACGACCAAAATCTGCCCAGCATCGTTATAAATCAAGGCTTTGAGCGAAATGCGATACAAACAATCCAGATGGTCCGTTCCATCTAGATTCTGCGTAATGATATGTCCTTTGGTGATTTTTGTCATGAGAGTTATTATACTACACCCGAACGCCAGATAGCTGATACCATTTCACCTACAGTATATTCTGTCTTTCCAATATCCATGATTAACTACTCATTGGGTGTTAACACGTTGGGATTATCTAATTGTGATACTCTTTTATTTTACTGGCATATTCAGTCAAAAGATTCTTTGAATAAATTTTTTCATTTTTTGAATTTCTAACTTCTTTCCAAAGAATAGAAGCTACTTTTAATTTGTTCGAAT
>CAURVB010000016.1:0-17328 GCA_963528615.1 uncultured Candidatus Saccharibacteria bacterium
GCCAAAGCACTTGGTAAGTCCGTGTAAAATCAGCGGTGAATGGTTACTCATAGCAACTTTCCTTTTCTATAACTGCCCTTTGTTATAGTTCAAATATACAATAATTTAGGCATTTACGCCACTAAACCTCAGCTTTCTTCATATTGTAAGCGGCTAGCCAGCCAAATCTCAGAAATGTAACCTAAAGGTTGAGCCTCGGCCTGGTTCGCTTTTGACACTCAATCGATAGCCGTGTTTATCAGCCACCGCCTTGGCGATAGCCAGCCCGAGACCATAGCCCGAGTTTTGCCCGCGAGTGCGAGCCTCATCGCTACGATAAAATCTGTCAAAAATTTTCGCCTGGTCTTTTTTGGCAATGCCAATCCCTTGGTCGACAACCGACAGGGCTTGTCCGTCCAGCCGAATTATGACAGTGCTGTCTGGCGACGAATATTTGATGGCGTTATCAATCAGTGTGCCTAAAATTTGCGTCACTGCCGTGACCGCTACTGTGTGTGTTATTGATGCCACTTGCATATCCAGTGCCACTCGTTTCTTGTCAGCTGCCGGCTGATAGCGATCAACTGTGTCGCGGACAAGCTCGGCCATATCGACTGCCCGTTTTTCAATCTGCTGATTATTAACCTGGGTAAGTTGCAACAAATTATCCGTCAGTGTGCGCAATTGTTCAACCTCGTCAATGTTGCGCTGAAACACCGCTCTCACCCTGTCGTCATCCAGCGTTTTTTTGCGCAGCGCCACTTCGTTGGTGGTCATCAATGCTGTCAATGGCGTCCGTAGCTCATGACTGGCATCCGACACAAATTGCACCTGTGCCCGCATCGCCCGCTCGATCGGCGCCAAGGTCCGCCGCGCCAACAACAAACTCAACCAATACCCGACCAATAACATCACGCCGTTCAGTACTATTAATGACACGATGACCGACCCGCGTGTCTCGCTATTGCGCCGTTCTAGACGGCGATTGAATTGACGCTCGACAAGTTCTGGTGATTGCTGAGCCTGTTCGCCTGGCGGCAGCGGTCGATTCAGTTGCGCCGAGGTGATGGCAAAAATGATCATACTAAACACCAACGACAACGTCATGATCACCGCCAAATAACTCAACGCTAACCGTCTGACGCGCTGCTGTTTCATGATTTATCCTCCAGCTTGTAGCCAAAGCCTGGGACGGTGTGGATCAATTTTGAGCTAAACGGTTTATCAATTTTGCGGCGCAAAAACATAACAAATAATTCAACATTGTTAGGCAAGACATCGGCATCAAAATCCCAGACGTGCGAGATGATTTGCTCTTTAGACAGAACCTTGCCGGCGTTACGCATCAGATATTCCAACACGGCGTATTCTTTGGTAGTTAGGCTAATTTCCTTTGAGGCGCGCGTCACTTTTTTCAAACTCGGATCAAGCGTCAAATCGCCGACCCGCAAAACTTCCTCCAGCTTCTCATTCGGACGACGCAGCAAGGCACGAAGACGTGCCAACAACACCTCAAAACTAAATGGCTTCGCCAAATAATCATCAGCGCCCATATCCAAGCCTTCGACAATGTCCCGCTCAGCATCGCGTGCTGTCAACATCAAAATCGGCGTCTGATTACCGTCTTTACGCAGTGCCAGGCATACCTCATAGCCATTCATTTCCGGCAGCATCACGTCAAGAATAATCACATCATAATCATCCGTCGTCGCCGTTCGGTAGCCCTCGTCGCCATCATGCGCCACGTCAACTGCATAGGCTTCGTCTTCCAAGCCTTCCTTCAGCGACCGGGCGATCGCCACGTCATCTTCTATTAGTAGAATCCGCACAACCTACACCAGCATCTTTCCTAAAGTATCAAATGTTCGCCCATTGCGAATGGTGATCAGTGGGTAAAACTTTTCTTTCATCAGTAGCTTGTGATATGACGTACGCAAAAATTCTTTCTCACTATATTTACCCCAAAATACTGCCTTTTTACCAAAATGAACGATTTCATCATGAAGCAGCATTTGACCAATCCGCTCCTTGATATATTCAGGATCAACGTCATCGGTATAGAACAGCACATCGGTCCGTGCCAAAGGCTGATGCCACCATTCCGGTAGATTTGACACTTCATCTAAATACTCGTCTTTCGTCAGGATGACGTGTTTGATAGTAAACGGAAAACTCCCCAATATGATAGCAATTTTCTCTTTAACTGTCGTCAGGTCATCATCAGTATCAAATATGACGTTACCACTATTGATATAAGTTACGACATGCTGATACCCCAAATCTTCGAGGCTTGCCGTGAGGTCTTTCATGGAGACTTTATTTTTACCGCCGACATTAATGCCCCGAAGCAACAGGATATATCTCATATTCTTTAGTATACTATCGCTTGCGCCTCCGGCCAAATTCGCTGCACCAGCCGTTTACCACGCGTGGTTAGCCGCACCCAGGCGTCGCCATAGGCCTGGTCGATTGCCATCAAACCTTTGCGCCGCAAGTCCGCCAGCACGTTCATCGCCGTTCGACGTGGCATGCCCATTTGCGCTGCCAGCATGGCCGCATCGTCACCGCCGTCTTCATAGACTTGCTGCAACACCAGCGCCTCGTTAGTGGTTAAGTTGATTTCGTTTGCTTGCACATTGTTCATGATCATCCTTTCTGTTAATGATTAGTGTATGATAGCCAAACAATCTGTAATTTTGCTGTAAAAGGTTGGGGCTGGTGTTGGTTATTGGTGCGAGAATTACCGCACGAAAAAGCAGCGCCCGAGGAGGTAGACGCTGCTTTTGTGTTAGTTCACCGCTGGTTAATTGGACTGCGGCGCGGTGTTGGTGGTTGGCGGCTGTACTGAGCCGGTCTGTGACGACGGCGTAGTTTGGTTATTTTGTCCTGTACCGTTATTATTCTGCGTCGCTGGCGTTTGTGAATTTTGACCAGTCTGGTTCTGGCCGCTAGTCGGTACGCCGCCCGTTTGTCCACCCGGCCCACCTGGCTGACCATTCTGACTTCGACTCATACCCGGCGGGCCACCAGCCTGATTGTTCATGCCACCATTTTGCGAACCACCGACCTGCATACCGACGACAAAGCTGAGCGCACAGGCCACGACGCCGCCGACCGCTAGGCCGGTGATTGCCCCGGCGCTCAACCCATTCTTGCCAGAATTCGTACCATTCGGACGCGGCGCAGGCGGCTGATCATAGACCGCTTCTGGCGTGGTGAGCTGTGCTTGTTTGGTTTGTGAAATTGCCATAATTTCTCCTTTCGTTAGTTTACGTTGCAGACAGTTTGTATAGTGTTACATCGCTACCTCCATAATTAACGACTGTACCCGTCTGCTTGACCCATGCCGTGATTTCATTATTACCGCCGCCTGGGCCGCCGCCACCGCGACGATGTAAGCTGATGGCGTAATAGCTGACCTTGCCATCCTTCACTAATTGCTTAAATTGTTCCAGCGTCAGCGGCGTATCGCTACCGTTAAATCCACCGACTGCCATGACCGGCTGGCCGCTGGTCAGCTGAATCGCTGCCGACTCGTTGGCGCTGGCTACTGCCACCAGCCAGGTTGCTCCATGTTGATGCTGCAAAAGATATTGCACTAACTGACTATCGGCCTGTGATGTTTCATTATTACTACCCTGCATCGCCGTCGAACTCGGCCCGGCCGTCGGAATGCTACCAGTGTGCGCGACGTTGACTGTCGCTAGGGTATAGACTGTCGGGGCGAGCGTGCAGGCGGCTAGGGCAGCGACGATTGCTGAGTTTTGCAGCCACCGGTGCGGTGCGTAAAGATTGACTAATAATCCAATCATCCCCGCCAGGCCGAATAGGCCCACTATCCACATCAGCCACGTCATCGTGCCAGCGTAACCGAGGATAATCACTGTAGTCACTGCCGTCACGCCAACCAGCACCGGCAGTAGCCATGCATATGGTTTGCGCCTGGTATAGGCACCCCACAGGAACGGCAGACTGATACCAACGAGTGCCGCCACCGCTGGCGCCATCACCACCACGTAGTACGGGTGAATCACGCCGCTGGTCATGCTGAAAATCACGATGTGAATCAGCAGCCACAGCATCCAGAAAATCACTGCTGCCCGCCCGCGATTCGTTCGTGGCGTTTTGCGTAAAATCCATAGCAATAATCCACCGCCCGCCAGTGCCAAGACCAGCAACCAAGCAATATTTGGCCCAAAATCATTGTTAAAGATCCTGAAAATTCCCGTTTGCCCGCCGAAACCCGTACCGCCTGGACCATGTCCGCCACCCGGGCTACCGCCCATGCCGCCGCGCCCACCGAGCAATCGACCAAGGCCGTTATAGCCAAAAATCAAACTCCAAATATTGTTATCATTAGTGCTACCCACCCACGGCCGGCTACCAGCTGGCGTCAACCAGACCAGCACACTCCACCATAGCGTTGACATCGTGGTGATGACGCCCGCAAACATTACGTGCAGAAACCGCGTGACGATCGGCGGCTTGGCAAACACCAGATAGACTAGCACCATTGCCGGTAGCACCATCAATCCTTGCAGCATCTTGGTGTTAAACGCCAGTCCCGTGAATAACCCCGCCAGACCCAGCCACAACAGCGGCCGTTTACCTTCCAGCGAGCGTAAAAACGCGTAGCCACTAGCGGTCAACATCAATGTCAAAATCGCATCAGGGTTATTAAAGCCAAACATCAACGCCGCCACTGGTGTGAACGCCAGTACCGCCCCAGCGATTGCCGCACTCATGAAACCGAACTGCCGCTTTACCGCCGCATAGACTAGCCACACCGAACCAACGCCCGCCAGCACACTTGGTAGTAGCATCGAAAAGCTTGAAAAGCCAAACAACCGAGCGCTCAGCCCCATCACCATCGTCGCCAGTGGCGGCTTATCAACCGACACATAATTGGCCGCGTCCAGACTGCCAAACAACCACGTCGTCCAATCTTGACTAGCCGCCTGCACCGCCGCCGCATAGTAGCTATTCGCCATACCGTTATGGAGCGCGCCAAACAAATATAACGCGCCAGTCAGCACCAACAGCGCCGGTAGCGTCCACTTCTCCAACCACGACCGTTTGTCTAGTTCCTTATTGACGCGGTACAGCCCCTTCAAATCATCGACAGCCGTTTTCACAATTTTCACGCGGCTATCCGTATCCTCAATCCAAGTCACTGGTTGTTCATAAATTGACACACCCGCCCTCTCAGTTTTGATCAACAATTCGGTGTCAAAAAACCACTCATTGTCTTTGATTTTTGGTAAGAATTTTGCGGCGATATCCCGGCGAATCGCTTTGAAGCCGCACTGCGCGTCACTAAACTTGGTACCTGACGTCCATTTGATAATGCTGTTATAGCAACGCGAGATGAACTCCCGCTTCACACCACGACCAGTTCTAGAATCTTTCATCAGCCGCGAACCAATCGCTACACCAGATTCGCCCGTCACCAACGGCTGAATCATCGACAGAAAATCATCCAGGCTGGTCGACAGATCAACGTCCACATATGCCAAAATGTCCGCCGGGCTATTCTGCCAGACCTGTTTGAGCGCTCGTCCGCGACCGCGCTCCGCTAGGCTAACCACTCGCACTGATTGATGTTTTTCCGCTAAGTTCTTGGCAATTGCCAGCGTCTTGTCCTGACTGCCGTTGTCCACAATGGTGATTTGATAGCGATACGGCAAGTGTTTCGCCATATACTCATCAAGGGTCATGATGCTTCTACGAAGAATCTTTTCCTCATTTAGCACCGGGACGACAATGTCAATGAGCGGACGGGCAATTGCCCGAAATGGCGGATGGCTCTCAGTGGCGGCGAGGTGCCGCGCCCGAGCCAGCGGTTGGGGTATGGTTGCTGCTTTCGTATTCATGCAAGCAACTATAGCTAGATGTTCTGTAAAAGTGCTTAAAGCAATTCAAACACAAGCTCTAAAGTTGTACTGTGGATAACTGACGAGCCTATCCATATTATAGAGTACAGGTTGTGGAAATCAATACGCATTGTACTATGATACAACGATTTTTTATTTTACGTTGCACTATGGTACAATGTTAATATGAATACTGACTTAAAGGATAGAATTTTAGAAATAATCACTTCCGCCCCAGCGGATAGAAGCAACTGGATAGAGGCAAATACGCAAAATAGTGGAATCCAGAGACGTGCTTTTATGAAAGCAAAGATGCATCTCGATAATTTCATAAAAACACCATCCAATAACAACTGGCTTATCATGCCAGGATTAAGAGGTATAGGAAAAACAACAATCCTTACTCAGCTATACAACCAAACTCCTTCACCCAACAATCGCAAGTTCTTTATCTCGCTAGAGAGAGTGAGTCTAATCGGCGGCTCTATGGAAGACGTGATTGATGTCATAGAGGAAGTTGTAGGCGAAAAGCTAGATTCAATAGATGAACCTATTTATATATACTTAGATGAGGTACAGTATCTGGATAATTGGTCGCTGTCACTAAAAACTGTATTCGACAGAACTAGGAAGATTTTCATTGCATGTACAGGTTCATCCGCGATTGCATTACAGACCAATCCCGATATCGCCAGACGATCTTTAAAAATACCCATTCACCCACTTTGCTTTACGGAATACGTAATGATTAGACAGAGCACTGAGGGACTCAGAAATATTACATTCCCAGACACTGGACTAGCCAAGGAATTAAAGAAAATTCTATTTGATTCGGCTAATGAGCAAGAAGTTTACATAGGTATTCAAAACCTACGCTTACGCATTTCAAACTATTGGAGAAGACTTGACGACAGACAATCGTATGTCAATGATTATGTAAAGTTTGGGACTCTACCCTTTACTTTACATGACACCGCAGAAACTATTCGTTGGCAAAAAATAAATGCCCTATTGACTGAGTCTCTTGCTCGCGATGTCGACTCTACAGAAAAATTTGACTCAGCAACAAGAAGCATGTTTCCTAGACTAATGTTTCTTTTAGCCAGCTCCGATGTTATCAGTCATGCAAATATAGCATCAACGTTGAATATAAACGTTCGCACATTAATTAGTATGCTTGATACGCTAGTCAAGACAGAAATAATACATCCTATATTGCCACGGGATTCTGCATACAAGCAGGTAAGTCAGCCTATAAAATATCTGTTCACTTCACCAGCCATTCGTACAGCAATCTGCACTAGTGGAGGTATTTTAGGAGAAGAGCGTGCCTCACATCTAAGGGGTAGGCTCCTCGAGGATGTAGTGGGTATGTACTTGAAAAGAATATTCAACCCGTCAGAAACGCCAGCTATAGTTGAGTATGACTATGGTTCGGGTGGTGCAGATTTTATAGTTTCTAGAACAGGTCAAAAAGGTAACTCAATTGCAATTGAGGTAGGTGTAAAAAAACGCACAGCACAACAAACGCACACTACACTAAAGCGCATAGATGCGAAGTATGGTCTTGTTATTAGTGGCGCAAATCTATCCATTGATAGCTCAAAGAAGTCTGTGTTCGTACCCTTTGAACCCTTCTTGTTGACTTAGTAAGAATTGTTTGACTCTAGCCCTCCTCATGGTGTCTAAGAGACTGGTTTACTTACTTACCTCACATCAACCCTAAAAATCGTAAAGTCAGTCTTATTGTCATAAGTGTCAATCTTTTCAATCTGTTTCATTTTGGCAATTACCCGGTAGGTGATTGGTAAACACACGACTTCCACTCCGGTCTTAAACAGCCAGCCAATTAAAATATACACCAGCATGCCTGTACCCTGAAGAATACCGCCGAACGCCACCAGGGCAAACACCACAGTGTCGAAGAATTCACCGACAAACGTTGAGCCGATCAGCCGCAGCCACAGCTTCTCGCCCTTCGTTTTAACCTTCAATTTCGCCAATACAAACGAGTTCAGGAACGAGCCGGTCAAAAACGCTGCCAAGCTGGCTGCGACTATCCTCGGGAAAAACCCTATAACCACCCGTATGATAACTCATTAGTTATTAGATTGATAACTTTTTACTTATATATTCTTTTTAAGGAGCGGCAAACTTATTTTTAATCCTGTTAAAATTCACTGAATATCTCAACAAAGCTTTACTTTTATCCTACTTATTGTTATAGTGCTATTGAGCAATTAGTCCGGAGGGGATGTATGTTAATAAAAAAACAACTTTCAAATATAAAATTAAAGTTATTGTTTGGACTGATGACGGTTGGCTTAGTCGCTGGTGGTACGCTTTTTGTGTTGCCAATGAATAAAGCCAACGGAAACGATCCAACAACCGACTCAAACTATGAATTAGTCTGGCAAGACGAGTTTAACGGCACGTCGCTTGATACAAATTCTTGGAAATATTATACCGGAAAATGGGGAGCGAGTAATGTCCAAACCTGCTACAGAGATTCAACCGAAAATGTCAATGTGAGCGGTGGCAGCCTAAACCTAGTCGGCTTATATAAACCGGGAGGATCTTGTAATGGACAAAACTTCGACTTTACGTCTGGATTTGTTCAGACCCAAGGTAAAAAATATTGGACATATGGCTATTTTGAAGCCCGCATAAAAATGCCAACGAATAAAAGTACTTGGCCAGCGTTTTGGATGAGTCCAAACACGGCCACATACGGGTCATGGCCAGCAAGTGGTGAGATTGATGTCGTAGAATCAAAAGGTTCTGACTTAAACTATGCTGCGGCTGATGCTCACTGGGGAATCGCACCTGGTAATAAGCGCCATCAGCAAGGTCGCGTAAACTCAGCTATTTTTAGTGACGCCAGTCAGTGGCACACGTATGGCGTCAAGTGGACTGAGGGTAAACTAGAATTTTATATTGATGGAAAATTATTCCACACAATCAATGACTTTAGTCAACCAAACGCTACGACTCACCCTGGACCGTTCAATATTCCGTTTTATCTTCGCTTTAATCTAGCGATTGGAGGTGATTATATTGACGCACCATGGAATGATGCCAGCAAATCCATTGCCGATTTTCCAGCAACCATGTCAATTGACTATGTCCGTGTGTACCAGAGAAAACAACGTCAGCCAAAAACAGTTTCCGTGCCGGACAATAACTTGCGTAGCCTGCTCAATCAAAAGTTAGCAGCACAGCTTGGAACAGCTCGCACAAACAACCAGACTATTACTGATATTGAGCTAGAAAATCTAACAAACCTTAACTTAGATGCCGCGCTAAGCACTCCAGCTGGTCAGTTGATTAGTAACCTAACAGGACTAGAGGCAGCGAAGAAATTGACATCACTATCTCTTCAAAACAACGCCATTAGCGACCTGAGGCCACTTGCTGGACTTAATTCATTAACCTCGTTGAATCTCAGCAACCAGAAAATAGTCACTAGTGTTACTGTCGATTCATTTGCTTCACCGTTAAAGAACCAGGCGGGTGCGACTGTTGCCATTCAAAATTCATCTACGCTTATTAACGATACTAACACTGCTGGCAATCTAAAGCTCGTTTCACCGATTTATGACGGCCAAATGCATACCGCTCAAGCAACGTGGACAAAGAGCATCACTATTGGCGGGGCCACCGCCAACTTTTCCGGAACATTGACTGTTAATGCCACCCTGCCGCGACCAGCTGGCCTTTCATCCCTACAAGCCGCCATTACTGCCGCTGAAGCTGAACCTGAATACATTAAGAACGACAACGACGTTAAGACTGCCTTGGCTGCTGCCAAAGCTGTAGTAGCACAGGCTAACCCAAGCCAGACTGATATCCAGAATGCTACTAACAACTTGAACAATGCTGTGGCTACTGCCAAGCAAAAAGAACGAGATGCCCAGGCTGTTGCTGAAACCGCCGTTGCTGTTGCTGAGAACAGCAAGCGTCCATCCGACGTCTCTGCTGCTCAGGCTAAGGTGGATTCTATTCAAGACCCAGATAAGAAAGCTGCTTTCCAGGCAAGGCTAAATGCCATCACCAACGCCATTAACTCAGCAAAGACCAGTCTATCTACGCTGATCAATCAGGCGCAAGGCATATCGACAACGGGCATGACTAGCGCCACTGTTCAAGCCCTCCAAACCCAAATTACCACCAGCCAGCAGGTACTAGCCGGCAACTCTTCAGTTGCAGAGCTACAAGACTCACGCGACAAGCTACAAACTGCCATCAATAACCTCAGAACAGACAAGACTGGCCTACAAGCCGCCATTACTGCCGCTGAAGCTGAACCTGAATACATTAAAAATAGCTCTGAAGTGAACACCGCCTTACAGCAAGCTCGCAATATTCAATCCAACGCAAATCCAACCGTTGCCGAAGTAAAAGCCGCTACCGAACACCTACAGCAAGCCGTCAATAAATCTAAGCAAAAAGAACAAGCTGCTCAGACTGCCGCCGAAGCTGCTGTCGCTAACGCTGAAACGAATAAAACTCAAGCTGCCATCGATACTGCCAAAAATCTCGTTAATAAAGTTCAAGACCCAACCAAAAAGGCCTCTTTCCAGAATAGACTAAACGCCATATCTGTTCCGAGTCCAAACCCTAATCCAAATCCTAATCCTAACCCGAACCCGAATCCGAATCCGAATCCAACCAACCCGACCACCTCAGCTACCGTTGCTCAGCCGCAGGGAGGATCCGTAACCATATCTACCTCTGGCAACAAATGTTATAACCTGGCCTCTGTCAAGGCAGCGCCCGCACCAGAAAGTTACAATAATCGTACTCTAAGAGACGTTGTCGACTTCACTATCAATTGTACTAGCCAGACAGCCGCCACTGGCTACACTACTCAGGTTACTCTAACTCTCAGTCGACGTTATAGCGACACCAAAAACCTTATTGTTGCTAAAATAGCCAACAACACCCTCAAAGAAGACATTACCAGCCATGTTACCTTTGGCACCTCAGCTGACGGTAAATACACCACCATTTCCTATAGCCTGACCGACGGTGGCTTTGGAGACGAAGACGGAGTGGCCAATGGCGTCATCGTTGACCCAGTTGGTGTCTATGAAAGAGAGGCGGGCAATAATGGCACGACTAACAGCAAGAGTAGTGGCAGCCGTACGTCGCTAGCTAATACTGGTAACAGCTTACCAATTGTCCTCTCGGCTGCAGCTATCATCAGCCTGGCTGGAATAGTATTAGTACTATTAAAGCGTCGCTAAGCTATCCACAACTACATATAAATCCGCACAAAATACCACCCTATAATAAGGGTGGTATTTCATAGGACTATACAGCATTCATGAGGCCATTATAAACGTAAAATATTACAAATAAAAATCACTCAATAAGAGTGATAAAATATAAAATCTGGCTCCGGGGGCGGGGTTCGAACCCGCGGCCTATTGGTTAACAGCCAACCGCTCTACCTCTGAGCTACCCCGGAATATGTATCGTATTATAGCGAGTTTTCAATCAGTTGTAAAGTTACCGGCGGACAATTTCCAGGGCTTTTTTCAAAACCTCCGCTTCCAGGCGCGATTTCTCATCATCCGCCGCTTCCCGCTGCTTAATCTCCTTCGCCAAGTTTTGCCACCAAGCCTCTTTTTCCGCCTGGCATAGCGCCAATGACCGCACCTCGCCGTCGCGCTTATCTAACATCCCGGCCGCCACCAAATTATCGACATGCTTTGCCACCGTTGAGACCGACTTATACCCCAGCGCCCGCATAATTTCCCGCAGCGTCGGACTATAGCCATTGCCCTTAATAAACCCATCGATAAAGTCCAGCATCATTTTCTGCTTTTTCGTCAGTTGCATATCTAAAGTATACACCATGCGTTATACTTACAATATGGTAAAAAACTTTATGGGCGACGCTCGATTTTGGTTTCTGGCAATAGTTATTTTTGGCGGCGTCTTTGCCTTAAGTCCCAGCATAAGTTTAGCAATCCTCGATTTTCCCTCTCTACGCCTGGGTTTCTATCAAATGTCAGCCGCTGGCCTTCTTATCACGTCTTTACCGCTGTTATTTACAAATCGTCAAAACTTCCTTAAAAATCGCTATCTAATTGGCAGATTCTTAGCAATTTTTCTAGCCATGTCCATCGGTGTCTTTTTCGCCGAAGCGCGTCTTCGTACTATACTTTATTCATTATCGCTCTTATTTTTACTGGCTATCGGTTTGGCAGCCGCTGTAACCTACCGCCAATTATCTAAAAACCAAAAATATAAGTTCATCCGCATTGGCCTATGGAGCGGCCTGGTTTTCGGAATCTTAGCAATTGCCCAACTCATCGCCGCCACCTTTGAACCAACTGGCTTTGGTACGCTTTGTTCTGGCTGTAAAGCCGACGTTTTTGGTTTTCCGCGCATCAATCTATTCGCCGCTGAACCGCAATTTCTAGCCAACGCCCTACTGCCCGCCTTTTTCTTAGCCCTCTTCCAGCCAAAATCTCGCCTCGCTCAATTCAGCTTGTTTTTCACCGCCACAGCCATTGCCTTGACTTTTTCTCGCGGCGGGGTATTAGCAATTTTTCTAGCCATTATAATTTTCATCGCTATAGCCTCAATCAAGCGCTTCAACGTCTCTTTCCTCTATAAAAAACTTCCTCTGATTATCATCGGCACGTTTTTCGGATTTACTTTACTATTTTTATCCGCCAACGTTCGTTATAGCAGCTCGCCGTTCATCGCGCACAACACGCTTGTTAGCATGATTGACCAATTATCGCTCGGCCGAATCAAAATCCCGCAAAAAACCATCGTGAAAAACCAGCCGGCACCAGCGGCAAAAAGTCCTTCTCCGCATAACACGCCAGATATAAAGCCAGCTTCACCAGAACAAACCTTTCAACCCGCCGGTTTTGTCGAAGCCTCAGCCAACGATCGTCTTAGCGCCAGCGATTTAGCGATTAAATCCTGGCTAAACTCGCCGCGCACATTTTTCTTCGGTGTCGGCCTCGGCAACCTCGGCAGCTTCATCCAAAAACACCTCCACGTTAGCGTACCAACCGACCAAACCGTCTACATCTTCTACATTCTACTACTTAGCGGACTGGGCGTTATCGGACTGCTGCCGCTCATCATTACGCCGTTTATTATTCTCTTCTTTGCCATAAAAAATCTCCGCCAAACTAAAGCCCAATTTATTTTATCGTTGACAGTTGCCTTATTTATACACTTTTGGTTTTTCGGCAGTTTCATTAATACAATCCATTGTTTTGCTATAATTGGTATATTTTTGTATAATTACCCCAAAGATTATGCGGAAAAAGTCTGATTTTTACTTCAAAATTGCCTTAGTTGTCCTGGATATTCTGGCTTTAGTGAGCGCCTTTACTATTGCTTACGTACTGCGAATTTCCTTAGACCCCAGACCGTTTCACATTAGCATTAATGCTCTAGATTTCATCACTTCTATCATCATGACCTTGCCGCTATGGATTATTATGTTTTATTTCTTCGGACTATACGACCGCGAAAGCTACACGCATCCTTTGCGCCAATTTGGACGAATTCTTCTGGCATCAGTTACTGGAATTATGATTATGATTTCAGTAACTTTTTTCACCAATACGCCGCTGTTTCCAGCCAAGCTTGTTGCTGTCTATGCCGCGGGAATCGGCTTCATTTTACTGATGATATTTCGGAGTACAGCAAATATTATTCGCTTGCGGCTGTTAAAACGCGGGTTGGGAGCACGCCGAGTTGTATTGATTGGCAATTGCGATTTAACTCATGTTTTGGCCGATTTTATTGAGAACAATCCATTAACCGGCTTTAAGATTAGCGGAATTGTGGCGCGGGCTGAGTTTATTCCGATTGAACTGAAGAAACTAAGGCGATCATCGCTGGAATCGGCGCTGACTAGAGATAAAATTGACGTTATCATCCAAACTGATTCAAAAAAAGTCGGCGAACATTACCAGCTTGCCCAAAAACACTATCTTGACTTTTACCAATCGCCAGAACTTGACGGAATTATGACCGCCAAACACACCATTGACATCATCGATTCCGTGCCGCTAATTCACGCTCATCCGACGCCGCTGATGGGCTATGGCCAGATTGTGAAACGAATTATGGATATCGTTGGCGGAACGATTGGTATTATTTTAGCCTCGCCGATAATGCTTTTGGTGGCAATTGCCGTGAAAATTAGCGACCCAGCCGGCCCAATCTTGATGCACGGCAAACAACAAAAGCGTCTCACTCGTTATAATCGGCCGTTCAAAGTTTACAAATTCCGCTCGCATTACGCCAAATTTGACGGTAAAACTGACGAAGAAGTATTCCAAATGGTCGGCAAGCCTGAACTGATTGAAGAGTATCGTAAAAACGGCGATAAACTTGATCAAGATTTTCGCGTTACACCGGTCGGTCGTTTTATTCGCCGGTTTAGCCTGGATGAATTACCGCAGTTGTTTAATGTCTTGAAGGGTGACATCAGCCTAGTTGGACCGCGCGCACTGGTGCCACACGAACTCAGCGCATACGATAAAAAACATGTTTTACTGGCGGTAAAGTCCGGACTGACTGGGCTGGCGGTAGTTTCTGGCAGGCGCAGTATTAGCTTTGAGGAGCGGCGGCGAATTGACCTATACTATGTGCAGAACTGGAGCTTATGGCTGGATATCACTATTCTATTAAAAACCTGCTTGGTTATTTTCCAAAAGGACAATTGATGAGCAAGCCGAAAATTGCCATAGTTCACGACTGGTTGTATGGCGGCGGCGCTGAAAAAGTCGTCTTAGAAATTCACAAATTATATCCAGAGGCACCAATCTATACTTCTTTTTGCACTGACGAATGGCGACGAAAACTAGATAATAAAGTCATTACTGGCTATTTGCAGCGTTGGCCATTTGCCAAACTCCGTCGCTTTTTGCCGCTCTTGAGACAGTGGTGGTTCGCGCGGCTCGACCTTAGTCAATATGACATTATCCTCTCTAGCTCAGGTAACGGCGAAGCTAAATTTGCCCGCAAATCCCGCCCCGAACAACTGCATATTTGCTATTGCCATACACCAACGCATTTTTATTGGCGGCACTATGATGAATATATTAAGCGCCCCAGTTTTCGTCCGCGCTGGCTAGCCAGATTAGGCTTAAAAACTTTGGTTCGTCCGTTGAAAAAACGTGATTTTGCTGCTGCCCAGCAAGTTGATATTTTCATTGCCAATTCCACCGGCATCCAAGCTGATATCGCAGAATTTTACCAGAAAAAAAGCACTGTTATTTTTCCGCCCATTGACCTATCGAATTTCTCGCCGCTATCTAAAACTCGTCAGAAAAAAATCATTCCTAAAAAGCCGTGCTGCCTGATTTGGGGACGAATTGTACCAATGAAGCGACTTGATGTGGCAATTGAGGCCTGTCAAAAACTTGGCTGGCAACTAGATATTATAGGCAAAGGCCCCGACATGGACCGTCTAAAAAAACTGGCCAGCTCACATACAAATTTCTTAGGATTTGTTGATGATGCAACGCGGGAAAAGTACATAAAAGAAGCCGATCTATTTATTTTTTGCTCGCATGAAGACTTTGGCATCGCGCCAGTTGAGGCCTTAGCGGCTGGAATTCCAGTCGTCGCTTACCAAGCTGGCGGCGCGCTTGATTATATTAAATCAGAAAAAAACGGCTGGTTTTTCTCAGAACAAACGGCCGAACAATTGATAAAAACCTTGAACGAACTGCCGGGTAAAAAAGTTTCGCCAGTAAAAATTTCCGCTACCGCTAACGAATTTTCAGCCGCCATTTTCCGCAAATCAATGAAAAATATAGTTGAAAAATCATGGAAGGAGTATTCTCATGAAAATCGCCATTGACGCTCGCACATTACGAACAAGTACTGGCCGCTACATTGAACGCCTGATTCATTATCTACAAAAGATCGATAAGAAAAATGACTATATTATTCTATTAAAGCCAAAGGATTTTGACAGCTGGCAACCAACTAATCCGCGTTTCCAAAAAGTAGCCTGCCCTTATAAAGAATATACTTTTTCTGAACAAATTGATTTTAAGAAACAATTAGAAGAGCTGAAGCCAGACTTGGTACACTTTGCGATGGTTCAGCAACCAGTTTGGTATAACGCTAGTCCAGTCGTCACCACTATGCAAGATTTGACCACCGTTCGGTTCAAGAATCCTGATAAAAATCCTGTAATTTTCTGGGTAAAGCAGCAAATCTACAAGTGGGTAAATAAAAAGGTAGCACGAAAATCCGCTCATATTATCACTATTTCCGATTTCGTGAAAAATGATTTGGTTGGATTTACCGGCATTAGTCCAGATAAAATTACAGTGACGCTGGAGTCAGCTGACGAGTTACCAAAGGGTAATGATCCTGTCAAAGAACTGATTGGCAAAAAATTTATTATGTATATTGGCCGTCCAACACCGCATAAAAATTTACGGCGGCTGATTGATGCTTTTGCATTATTACAAAAAAAGCACCCAGAGCTGACATTAGCCTTGGCTGGCAAAAAAGACAGTAATTACGCTCGCCACGAAGCCTATGTCAATGAACATGGAATTAAAAATGTCGTATTCACTGGCTTTATATCAGACGGGCAATTACGCTGGATGTACGAAAATACGGCTGTTTATTGTTTCCCGTCGCTAAGTGAGGGGTTTGGCCTGCCAGGCCTTGAGGCCATGCTCCATGGTGCGCCAGTTGCTTCAAGCACCGCTACTTGCCTGCCAGAAACTCACGGCGATGCCGCTCACTATTTTGATCCGTACGATGTCGAGGATATAGCGCGAGCTATTGATGAAATTCTGTCTGACGAAAAGCTACGTCGAGAATTGATTAAAAAAGGCAAACAGCACGTCAAAACTTTTTCCTGGCAGCGAATGGCCGAGCAGACACTGGCGGTTTATGAGCAATATGGTAACCAGAATAAAAATTAGCTTTCTTGACCAGTGGCCTGATTTATACGCGTAGACGAATCTGCTTTATTTGTACCACCAACTCCATATACCATTTCGATGTTGTATTTTTCACAAACATCACGCTCCGGTACAACCTCTGGCGCCGATCGATCACCACCATTAGCAAACACTAATTTACAACCCGGATACTGTCGAGCAATCATCTCCAGCGTCTCCGTTACTGGCGGCTCTTCATCAATAGACAGCATTACTTGATCAACACCTTTTAATGCTCGCATTAATCGAAGCCGATTTTCCTCATTGAGAATGATTTTTCCTTTTTTAAGCAATTGCTGTTTGTCGTTATTAACAACCACAATCAAATAATCACCCATTTTTGCCGCTGCTTCAATCATATCCAAATGCCCACCGTGCAATGGATTAAAATAGCCACTAACAATTACAACCTTCATATTTCCTCCTCTGTAACTTCTATATTATACCTGATATACTATAGTTATGACAAAGATGCTAGTCACGGGAGGCGCGGGATTCATTGGCTCGAATTTTGT
>CAURVB010000017.1:0-17324 GCA_963528615.1 uncultured Candidatus Saccharibacteria bacterium
GCCGCGCTGACCACTTGCATGGCCTCAAGGAAAACGTCATCATCGGCCGCAAGATCCCAGTGGGAACGGGCGCTGTCGAAGAGATGGAGGCCGACGAGCCAAGCGAGGATGAGTTCGCTGACAGTCAGGAAGAGGAATTGGTCGTGGCTGCATAAGCCAACCAGCTCCCTTTCTCAGAAAGCCGCTCCGATGAGTACGGGGCGGTTTTTCTTGATTTTTTATAAAAAAAGTTATATAATGTCGGCTACGTGGAGCAGGATAAAGTATATTTAACATACTATTAAAAAGAGGAATTTAATTATGAGTGAACGTGTAGATGGCAATAATAATACTGAAGGCAGTTACGGACCTGGAAGTAATGAGAGTAAAACTTATACGCCTTTGCCTGTGAAGATGTGTCTGGGCATTCTGGCAACCGCAGCTATTGCCATGGGGGGTCCTGGCCTCTGTGACGCTGCCACTGGTCATTCCCGCACGGAGCAAGTTGGCGACTGTAAAGTGACTACTAGAGATGGAGAAGATTTTAGAATAGGAGATTTAGCAAATTATTTTGGCATTATAGAAGGTGATAAACGCTCAGTAGAAATTTATGGTATTGCTAGAGCAACGTCTCACTATGAAGGTATCTTTCGTAACATCCCTGTAAAAACCGACTATATGGTAGGCGCTATCCGTGGCGAGGATCCTAATACGCATACAGAATATTCGTCTGAGTTTGCCATACCAATGAGTGCGGTGTGGATTAATATTGAGGACGAGGATGGCGGAAGTCCTGCAATTACCTTCAGTGGTTTTTCGAGACATGGTTTTGGTGCTCCTTTAGAAGGAAGGAGAACTACCGAAACTTGCAGTACAGACGGATCCGTTAAAACGAGCACTTATGATACACCAGTCGTGAATGGTGGGGATTTTATTGAATGGCTAGCTGTTAGTGGATCAAGACAGGCAATAGTAACTTTATCGCAAGAGAAATATGATAGTGTGATCAAGAATAGGAATAAGGTACCGATGCCAGTAAAACCTGATAAATAATTTATATAGCTATACATAAGTAGGTTTTTGCAAGAAACTGCCCCAGCAGGTACGGGGCGGTTTTTCTATAGCAATTGCACGCAGTCTATGCTATAATCTTTTCCAGAGTTTCCTCTTTTCGGAGCGCGCGGTGGTTTGAATGTGTACAGGCTGCATGCTCGGCAGAAAAGGTAAAGACACGGGGCGGAGTTGCTGAATCCAAGCCGTAGGCGCTAAGAGAAGCTGGTTTTTATGTGCAAAATTGCGCGCCAGCTTGCTAGAGCCACCAGGCGAAATCGCCATAATTAGTAAATCAACCAAGGAGAAATTGGATGCCAACAATCAACCAATTGGTGCGCAAACCGCGCCAAACGGCCAAGAAAAAGTCCAAGTCGCCAGCACTGGGTCGCATTCACAACGCCCTGAAAACGCGTTACTACGACCAAAATGCACCGCTTAAGCGTGGTGTGTGTGTGCGTGTGACGACCAAGACGCCAAAGAAACCAAACTCAGCTTTGCGTAAAGTTGCCCGCGTGAAACTAAACAACGGCTACGAAGTCTGGGCCTACATCGGTGGTGAGGGCCACAACTTGCAGGAGCACGCTGTGGTCTTGATCCGCGGTGGTCGTGTGCCTGACCTTCCAGGTGTGCGTTATCACATCGTCCGTGGTGCGTTGGACCTCCAGGGTGTCAACAACCGCAAGCGGGGCCGTTCGAAGTACGGTACCAAGAAAGGGGATAAGTAATCATGCCTCGTAAAGTTACCAAGAAACTACAACGTGAACTCAAACCTGACCGCCGCTACCAAAGCGTGTTGGTGCAGCGCTTGATCAACAAGTCAATGCTGGACGGTAAGAAGTTGGCGGCTGAGCGTGCTGTTTACACCGCCCTGGAAACTGCTGCGAAGAAATTGGATTCAGAAGATCCGTTGGCAGTGTTTGAAAAAGCATTGAAAAACGTTAGCCCAAACTTTGAAGTGAAGAGCCGCCGTGTCGGTGGTGCCAACTACCAGATTCCGTTCCCAGTTCAGGGACACCGGCAGCTGCACTACGCGTTTAGCTGGCTAGTCCAGTCAGCTCGCGCTCGCAGCGGCATGCCATATTCACAGCGTTTGGCACTGGAAATTGTTGACGCCTACAACGAAGCCGGTGCTGCCTTCAAGAAGAAAGAAGACACCCACAAGATGGCCGAAGCCAACCGCGCCTTTGCGCACTTTGCTCGTGGCTAATTGTCGGGAAAATGTAAACTCAGAAATCGCTCTGAAAAATGGGCGATTTTTGTTATAATAGAGAAAATTAGGAGGGGTAAATGGCAAGTTTTTCATTTGATATTGTGTCAGAAATTGACAAAGCTGAGATGAATAATGTATTCATGCAGGCAGAAAAAGAGATCCAAGGGCGGTACGATTTTAAGGGAACGAGCGCTGCTATTGACTGGCTGGATGATAAAAAAGGATTCAAGCTCACCGGCGATAACGACTGGCAGGTTGATGCGGTGCTGGATATCGTGCGTAAGAAACTGGCGGCTCGGGGTCAGTCGAGCAAAGTCCTCGATCTCACCAAAGAAAAAGTCACCTCAAATCTCAAAACCACGTGGGAAATTCCCTTCAAACAGGGTCTCGATCAGCCGACCGCCAAGCGCATCGCTGCCGACATTCGCACTGCCGTACCTAAAGCCAAGCCACAAATCCAGGGTGACCTCGTCCGTGTATCATCCGCCTCAAAAGATGAATTACAAAAAGTCATTAGTTTAGTGCGTGAGAATGACTATGACACGCCGCTGCAGTTTGTGAATTATAGGTGAGACAGAGAATAATACTACGGACTCAATACCCACCACAGCCGCCATTGCAAGCCAATTATTCGCTCACTACGCCAACATCAGGGGCTGATAAACCCAAAAATCGCCCAACTCAGAGCTAGTCAAAAACACACATAACTGATATAATAGACCCCAAGAGTAGTTTTTTGGTGGCAAAAAATAACACTGAGAATCTCGACAAATTAACGTAACAAAGGAAAGATGAATGGCAGCAAACGTTCCATTACAAAACTTTAGAAATATTGGTATCATTGCCCATATTGACGCCGGTAAAACGACGACAACTGAGGGCATTTTGTACCGTACTGGCTTGACCCACAAGATTGGCGTGGTGAAGGGTGACGGCGATGGCGCCACCACCGACTGGATGGCGCAGGAAAAAGAACGCGGTATTACTATTACTTCAGCAGCAGTGACCTGCTTCTGGAAAGGCCACAAGATTAATATCATTGACACCCCAGGGCACATCGACTTTACTGCTGAAGTGGAGCGTTCGCTGCGAGTGCTCGACGGTGCAGTTACTGTGTTCGACGGTAAGATGGGCGTTGAGGCGCAGTCTGAAACCGTCTGGCGCCAGGCTAACAAATACGGCGTGCCGCGCATTTGCTTCGTTAATAAGATTAACCAGACCGGCGGCGACTTCTATAAATCTCTGGAGTCAATTCACAATCGCCTCAGCAAGCAAGCCTTTCCGATTCACTTGCCAATTGGTTTTGAGAAGACTATCAACGGCGTGGTTGACTTGATTGACATGAAAGCTTACACCTATGACGACTACACTGATCACGAGTTGAAGGTTGGCGAGATTCCGGCTGACATGCTGGAGAAGGCGAAGAATGCCCGCAGCTTGCTGGTGGAAAATGCCGTTGAAGCTGACGACGAATTGATGATGAAATTCCTTGATCAGGGTGAGGAAGCGATTACTATCGACGAACTGAAGATGGCGCTGCGCAAGCGCGTGCTGGCTGGCGATTTCTATCTGGTGACTGGCGGCGATGGCCGCGGCGTCATCGTGGAGAAGCTGCTTGACTTGATGGTTGACTTCTTACCAAGCCCGCTGGACGTTGACGAAATTTGGGGTAAAAATCCAAAGACTGGCGACGAAGTGAGCCGCAAGCCGTCGGACAAAGAACCGCTCTCAGCCCTAGCATTTAAGATCGCTGCCGATCCGTTTGTTGGTAAATTGATTTTCGTACGCGTGTATTCTGGCGTGCTGAATTCAGGTAGCTACGTCCTGAACACTACCACTGGCGATAAGGAGCGCATCGGCCGTATCGTGCGAATGCATGCTGACAAGCGCGAAGATATCGATAAGATTTCTGCCGGCGACATTGCCGCAGTGGTTGGCTTAAAGAACACTGGTACGGGTAATACCTTGACTGACCCGGCACACCCGATTGCCCTGGAAAGTATTGAGTTCCCAGAGCCGCCAGTATCCATAGCCGTTGAGCCAAAGTCAAAGGCCGACCAGGAAAAAATGGCGCTGGCTTTACAGCGTTTGTCCGAGGAAGATCCAACCTTCCGCATTCACACTGATGAAGAGACTGGTCAGACCATCATGTCTGGCATGGGTGAGTTGCACCTGGATATCTTGATCGACCGTATGAAGCGCGAGTTTAAGGTTGAAGCTAATATTGGTGAGCCGCAGGTGGCCTTCCGCGAGTCAATCAAGGGCCGCGCCGAAGTCCAAGGTAAGCACGCCAAGCAGTCTGGTGGTCGTGGTCAGTACGGTGACGTCTGGGTACGTTTTGAGCCAAACGAGGCAGGCAAGGGCTTTGAGTTCATAGACGAGATCAAGGGTGGCGTGGTTCCTCAGGAATATCGCCCGGCTGTCATGAAAGGTATTAAGGAGACTTTGGAAGGCGGCGTTATCGCTGGCTATCCAGTGGTTGATGTCAAGGCGACTCTATATGATGGTTCGTACCACGATGTCGACTCCTCAGAACTAGCCTTTTCATTGGCGGGTAGTTTGGCAGCTCGTGAAGGTATCAAGCAAGCCACCCCAATCTTGCTCGAGCCAGTCATGAAGGTTGAAGTAACCACTCCAGAAGAGTTCATGGGCGACATCATCGGCGACCTGAACTCACGCCGCGGTCGCATCGACGCCATGGAAGATTTGATGGGCGGCGCCAAATTGGTCAAAGCCTTCGTGCCGTTGGCAAACATGTTTGGCTACACCTCAGACATCCGCTCGATGTCGCAGGGCCGCGCAGCCAGCACCATGGAGCTCGCGCAGTACGAGGAAGTACCGCCAAACGTGGCGCAGGAGATTATCGAGAAGCGCAGCAAGTAACCGGTAAATCCTCAACAAACAAATATCCCCGGAATGATAACATCCGGGGATATTTTATGTACTCGTATTAATTAATGAGCTGTACGTGGCCAGAATAGATTGATTAATCGGCGACGAATTGGGCGACCGACAACGTTACCAAACGATGCGCCAATTGCTACCGCTACGCCGATAAGGACTGCCCGTGCTAAGATCGCCAGAGCGGGTAGGAAGTTGGGGCTGTTTGGTGGATATAACACCACACCCATTAGGCCATTGTATAGCGATAATCCCGGCACCAATGGCACAATTCCAGCTGCGATAATTGCCAATGACGGAAAACGCCATAGCCTGGAGGTCAATACGGCCACTAATCCAACTACTGCTGCAGCTATGCCACTGGCTGTCACGATATCAAACTCGAAACTCATCATCAATCGCGAAATCCACCATCCAAGAACCGCCACAAGCGCGGAAATAATCATACCTAACCATCGAGCGTGATTTCTCAGTACAAATGCCGCCGCGATAGCCATTGACCCTAAATACTGTGTATGCCGATCCGCTAAAGTCAAACGATCTGGTGTTGCTGGAAAAGTAATGCCAAACTTGGTTGCAATATACAACCCAACCATCACTCCAGCGATTACGCCGCCTGTTGCCATCACCACTTTCAGCAGCCGAGCATTCGCTGTCATGTAATATTCATCGATAGCATCCTGAAACGCACCAACGAACATCAGACCTGCCACCAACAGAACAATACCGCTAATCACCAGTAGTGTTGTATTGATGCTTAGTCCCAAGTAGTTGCTGCACCATGCCGCACCGGCCGCTACCAGCGTCACAAAAATCGCCACAAGTGCTTGAGAATAAAATAACGGCGCACCAACATGACCCAGCCAACGCAGCAACGCAGTCGCTAAGAATCCGAGTAAAAACGCCAGGCCAGACATCAGTATACTGCCGCCATAAAGCGTGACAGACCCCGCGCTCACTAATCCGCCTGCCGCATAAATAACCAATTGTGAATGTCGTTTTGGCTTTTTAAGAATATTCTCTAATCGTTCTTCTGCGTCCTTTAACGACAATCTTTGTCGACGAATGTCAAGCGCCAGAAGCTGCAAAGCTTGGATTAGCTGATAATTTGGATCATCTGGTACAATTACGCGCGCCATCGTCAGTGGCTCACGGTCAACACCGCGATCCTGAGAAATTGTTACTAATGTGTAACTAACATCCATATGGACGCGTTTCTGGCAGTATGTCTGCGTTATCCCCAGAGACATTCGCACCACGTCACGTGCCACCACGCCCATACTCAGCAGCTGCTCAGCAATGGTCATGGTCATGCGCAGCGCTCGCATGTTCGGTGTTAAGCTGTCATCAATTTTTTCCAGATCATGCGCTGGCTCAAAATCGTAAAAGTTGGCTATCCTGGCCAACGACTGTTCAATAAATTTCGGTACTTTTTTCTTCACAATACTTAGTGTAACAAATTTTATGCCAATGAAAATAGCCCGCCAAGAGAGCTCAAGTCGAGACTTTGGTGTCTCAAGGCGAGCTATTTTCTCGGCGGGCTTAGCCCACTAGTTGCAGTATAGGTCCATCTCTATGACGGCTCCAATAACGAGGCAGACAGTCGCTACCTCATATATTAAAGCCAGCCATAGCAATACTCCGCAGGAGGTGTTTGAACACACCACCCAGAAGGTGACATGACTGATGGTAGTTACGACGATTGTCGTGGCTACCATACACTTGCTCTCCTCCACTCTTGCCCATACTAGGGCGAGAGTGGAGATGATGAAAAGGGAAATAAGTATGATGAGTAGAATAGCCATGACCCCTCCTCAGGATCTACGCTCGAAGCTAAAGGGCTCTTTTGCCCTCAGACGAACTTCGAGCAAAAGCTGATATATATATCATATATGCCCGAAAAAGTCAACACTCATCCAGGAGGGGTTAGTCAATTTTCTGTAAAATAATGCCAGTTCTGGCTGGAATATACACTTTAAGGAGGTGTTCACCAGCGTGTGGCGCGGTAAACAGCCGCTGACTGTGCTGGATGCGTCCGTGCCCACCAAATTGCTCATCGTCACTGTCCAACACCAGCCGATACGACCCAGCCGCCGCTGGTGTGCCGTAATCCGTCCACGACTGGCTGGGTGAAAAGTTGATGATGAACAGCAGGTTACCACGCATGAAGCTGACGACGTGATCGTGCTGGCGAATGGTGAGGTAGTGAACGCTCGGGTCGTCAACGGTTTGGATGATTTTCATTAGTGCCGCGTCAAATTCGCCCAACCATTGGTATTTCAAAAATCCATTGTCGCGTAAACTCCACTGGCGCCGCGCGTGCTTGAATGACCAATTATTACCTTGGCGCGGAAAGTCGATCCACTCGGGATGTCCAAATTCATTGCCCATAAAATTAAGGTAACCGCCTCCGTGCAGCCCGGCTGTCAACAGGCGGATAAGTTTATGCAGGGCTATACCACGCTCCACGGTCAGGTCGGGGTCGGCTTTATCCATATGCCAATACATTTCTTTATCAATCAGTCGAAAAATCAGCGTCTTGTCGCCAACCAAGGCTTGGTCATGACTCTCGGCGTAGGTGATGACTTTTTCCTCTGGGCGGTGCGAGCTCAGCGTATGTGCCAACTCGCCCAAATCCCAATCTTCGTCGCGCTTTTCTTTCAATGTCTTGATCCAGAGATCAGGCGCACCCATTGCTAGTCGATAATCAAAGCCCAGGCCGCCATATTCAGTCGGTGCCGCCAGTCCGGGCAGTCCGCTCATTTCCTCAGCAATGGTCGTGGCATCGGGGCGAACAGCATGAATGACATCATTTGCTAGTCTAAGATAGACCAGTGCGTCTTTATCAACATCGTCACCAAAATAATCATCATAACTGGTGAAACTTTTGCCCAAACCGTGGTCGTGATATAGCATACTCGTTACACCGTCAAACCGAAAGCCGTCAACGTGGTATTCATCCAACCACCAGCGGCAATTGCTAGCCAAAAAGTGCAGTACTTCCGGCTTGCCATAATCAAACAGCCGCGAATCCCACGCTGGATGGTCGTGAGCTTTGAAATATTGCGTTGGATCACCCGCGAAATTACTGAGGCCTTCGACTTCATTTTTGGCGGCATGAGCATGAACGATGTCGATGATGACGCGCAATCCCAGCCCGTGCGCCGCATCAACCAGTCGCTTAAAATCATCGGGCGTGCCAAACCGCGAACTAACCGCGAAAAAGTTGCTGACGTGATAGCCAAAGCTGCCGTAGTACGGATGCTCGGCGATGGCCATCAGTTGGATGGTGTTATAGCCGGCTTGTTTGATGCGCGGTAGGACGCCCGCGGTAAACTCATTGAAACTAGCGACCTTTTTCTCCTCGCTGCTCATACCGACATGCGCCTCGTAAATTAGCGACACGCGCGGCGCAGGCGGAATGTCATGCTGCCACTGATATGGCTCATCAGGCTGCCAAATTACAGCCGAAAAATCCACCGAATCATTATCCTGAACGACGTAAGTGGCGTATGATGGCAAACGCCAACCAGCTCCGCCTGGCCAATAGAGGCGCAGCTTATATTTCTGGCCGTGGTGCAGCGCGTCTTTCGGCAAATCAACACTCCATTCGCCATGCGCACCGGGTTGCAGGGTAAATTCTTCACGCTCCTGCCAGTCAGAAAAATCGCCAACCATCACTATGCGCGTAGCATTCGGCGCCCATTCTCTAAAAATCCAACCACCTTGAGCGCGGTGCAGTCCAAAATGATGAAACCCTAGCGCAAAATCCGCTGGCGATTTTCCATCCAAAACCTTTTTTAACGTCGACGAAACATACACCTCGCGGGCTTTGATGGTGTGTTCATGCGGCGCTAACCACGGGTCAAGCTCAACCAGCGTTTTCTTGCTCATGGTTATAGTATACCGCATGAGATGGTGGTTGTGCTTGAAGTTCGTCATATTGCAATATACGATACATACATATGGAGTTGCCAAAAGTTGAGACAGGCGTTGATTTACTCGGCCAATTATCCGAAGATGATTGGCGGGAAATTGCTGCGGCCAATATGCAACTTGGTGGCAAGGAGGATGCTGTAGCACTGGGCGATGTGGAGCGAGTAATACGCACCGACAAAATTGAAGGCGAACGGGTGAGGATTATTGGCTATGCTCTAGCTGAAGACGGTTCATACGACCTGCAGGCCGTTGAGGGTGTGGCAGACATGGTGGCGTCTCTGGAAATTGACCCTGATAATCCAGCACCTTTTGCGACTTACACCAATGAAATGGCGGCTTTGTGCGTGCGTGCCGCACGAGATAACGTTGCATCTGATTATTATTTTCCGCTGGATCGACAGGCGATAGTGTCTGCCGAGCTGTTGCCGGATACTAGCGGTATATCACGTCATATTCGCAAACTTCGTCACTACGTCAATAAAACTCAAGAAGCTGTTGATGTGTACGGTATCCATGACAATGAATCAAAAATACAATTATTGGATGATTTGAACGGCGTTTTGGATGAAATGGTGCATGGCGCCAAAGTACGGATAGAATGCCAGGCATATCGCCGACGGGTCGGTAGTATCGAATACGGTGTCGATGTTCGCGTAGAAAAACAAGTGTTGTCTGGTAATGTGCCGTTTTTCGTATGGCGAGGAGGTCGTCCTGAGTTGGAGATGTGTGACGCACAAGACCCATCGGTTCTCTTTTATATTGATATGAATGATGTGTGCGATATATTTCCAGTTAATGATGATAGTGGTGAGGACGGGAATGATTTGTTTGAAACTGTTTTTACCGAAGAATTTCAGCAGTTGGCGTGGCGATTGGCGACTGATCTCTCCTATACAGATGAGTCGGACTTTTCGGATACGCTCCGTGAGCATACGCAGACACTGAATGACGCTTTACCCGATAGCTCCGAGCTTGATGCTGTTAGTCTGGCGGGTTTTGTGCTAGCACCAAGAGGTTCACACAAGAGGCTACAGTACGAATTTATTGATAATGATGAAGCGTATGTTGAAGGGGTAAAATTTGCTAGGTATGACGGAGCTATTTATGCAGTGATTGAGGTAGTAATGTTCGATCGCTTGAACGGCTTATCGCGAAAAGTTTACGCTATACCGAGTCGTGATAGGTTATTACGATTTGAAAGTTTGCGGAATGATGCTGAAGATCTAGAACTTGCCATAGCCTCGCTACATGATATTGCTCAGGATGCGAGTGAATTATTTGACAGCGAGACCTTCTATGATTTTCCTTTGAAAGAACAAATTGAGATATTGAAGCAATATGATAATGAAGCACATAACGTCCTAGCGACAATCAATGATCCTCGGGAATTTAGCGGTGAATGTACGGTTATGGCGTATCGCTGTTTGCCGGGCAGTTTACTGAATGTCGTTTCGTGGAATGATGCTCCGTTACAAGAAGTTGGTGACGATAAGGATACTGAGCCGTTTACACTACAGGTAGATAGCTTGGAAGTGTGGAATCCAGAGCTTAATAGCATGACAGAATTATCTCAGTCTATCTCGAGCATTTCAGAGTTGCCGCTCAGTTTTGGTGAGCCAGTTTTAATGGTGGGTAATTGTGAAGACGATGAGTTTTACCTGGTGCGCGCCCGCGATATTATCGGTCTATCGCGAGGCAATCCTCAGAATATTTCATGATATAATCAGACAGATTATGCAGCAAAAACCATTTTCTTTTGAAATAACATCTAGGCTTGATGACACTTTGGCGCGTACCGGTATTATTCACACGCCGCGCGGGGATATTAAAACGCCGGCATTTATCGTGGTCGGCACTAAGGCTAATATCAAAGCGATGCTGCCCGAGATGGTGGCGGATGTTGGTGCGCAGGCGGTGCTGGCGAACGCCTATCATCTGTACTTGCAGCCGGGTCATGAATTGATTGAAAAGGCTGGTTATTTGGGCAAGTTTATGCACTGGGACGGGCCGACATTCACTGATAGCGGCGGCTTTCAGGTGCTGAGTCTGGGTTCGGGCTTTAAGAAAGTACTGGCGATGAGTACGGATGTTGATGAGGAGATCGCTATCGCTAAAAAATCATCGCGCCATGCTTGGGTTGACGAAAACGGCGTGATGTTTAAGTCGCACCTGGACGGCTCGTACCATAAATTTACGCCGGAATTATCTATGCAAATCCAAGCCGGGATTGGCGCGGATATCACTTTCGCCTTTGATGAGTTGACCTCGCTGATTGATCCTTATGAGTATCAAGTGGAAGCTTTGGCGCGAACGCACGCTTGGGCGGAGCGCAGTTTGGCGGAGGTTAAGCGCCTGCGTGAAGCTCGTCCCGACAAGCCGTATCAAGCATTATTTGGCGTGCTGCAAGGCGCAAATTATGAAGATTTGCGCAAGCAAACGGCTGAATTTTTAGGCGCGATGGATTTTGACGGCTACGGCATCGGCGGTGCACTAGAAAAGGAGACCATGGCGCAGACGATTCAGTGGGTTAATCAGATCTTGCCCGAGAACAAGCCGCGGCATTTGCTCGGCATCTCTGAGCCGGACGATATTTTTGCGGCAATTGAGCAGGGAATTGACACCTTTGACTGCGTTAGTCCAACGCGCGTTGCCAGAAACGGTGCGGCCTATACACCGTTTGGGCGGGTCAATGTTCGCGGCCAAAAATACCGCGAACTGTTTGAGTCGATTATGGAAAATTGTGATTGCTATACCTGCCGCCACTACACCGCCGCTTACCTCTGTCATTTGCTGCACGCCCGCGAATCTCTGGCTGGCACATTGCTGTCTATCCATAATGAACGATTCATCGTTAAGCTAGTTGACGATATCCGCGAAAGCCTGGAAAATGACACATTTTACGAGTTCCGCGAGGAGTTTTTGGCGAAGTATTATAGTAAGAAATAGGCTATTTACAACTGATTAGAAAACCGTTATAATTAAACTCATACGCCGTGAGGTCTTTTTAATGGACTGTACCCGCGTGAAAAATAATAATTAAATAAGGAGAACTTCTACAAATGGCAGATGCATTTGACCGAAGCAAACCGCACGTTAACGTTGGTACAATGGGCCACGTTGACCACGGTAAGACTACGCTGACTGCTGCGATTACTGCAGTGTTGGCAAAGCGCCTTCCAAGCGCAGTTAACAAACCTGTTGCGTACGACCAGATCGACAACGCACCAGAAGAGAAGCAACGTGGTATTACTATCGCGTCTTCACACCAAGAGTATGAATCAAAGAATCGTCACTATGCACACGTTGACATGCCAGGACACGCTGACTACGTCAAGAACATGATCACCGGTGCTGCTCAGGTTGATGGTGCGGTATTGGTTATCGCTGCAACTGACGGCCCAATGCCTCAGACTCGTGAGCACGTTTTGCTTGCAAAGCAGGTTGGCGTGCCAAAGATCGTTGTCTTCTTGAACAAGATGGACATGGCTGACGAAGAAATGGTTGAGCTGATCGAAGAAGAAGTTCGCGAACTTCTTGAAAAGAACGGCTTCGACAAAGACGCTCCAATCATCAAGGGTTCTGCTCTTAAGGCTCTTGAAGGTGACGAGAAATACGAAGACGCTATTATGGAATTGGTTGACGCAATGGACAGCTACATTCCAGAGCCAGCACGTGACATGGATAAACCATTCATTATGCCAATTGAGGATGTCTTCTCAATTAAGGGTCGTGGTACAGTAGCAACTGGTCGTATCGAGCAGGGTGTTGTTAAATTGAACGACGAAGTTGAAATCGTTGGTTTGAAGCCAACTCAGAAGTCAGTTGTAACTGGTATTGAGGCCTTCAAGAAATCTCTTGACCAAGGTCAAGCAGGTGACAACGCAGGTGTCTTGCTACGTGGTATTGAGCGCAGCGACATTGAGCGTGGTCAAGTTTTGGCAAAGCCAGGCACAATTACTCCACACACTGAGTTTGAAGCTGAGGTTTACATATTGAAGAAGGAGGAGGGCGGTCGCCACACTCCATTCTCAAAGGGCTACAAGCCACAGTTCTACTTCCGCACAACTGACGTTACTGGTGAAGTTGAATTGCCAGCTGACAAAGAAATGGTCATGCCAGGCGACACTGTAACCTTCAAGGTTAAGCTGCTTGCACCAATCGCTATGGAGCAAGGTTTGAACTTTGCTATCCGCGAAGGTGGTCGTACAGTTGGTGCTGGTGTTGTTACAAAGATTAACAAATAATCTCTGTAGCACAAGCCTAATTAAATCCCCCGGTAACCCGGGGGATTTTTTTTATAGTAAGTTTATAGGTTTTATTCAAGATATCTCAAGTCAAAGCAATTAGCGGAGAGATCAAGCTCGTATTGAGGATACTGATAGTCGGTATTTTTTTCTTATCTGCAGAAGCTATCTTTTTGATTTCCAAAGCAACTTTCTCACCATCCTTCGTTGTCATAAATTGAGGGAGGCACATATACTGCTCATTTTCATCGATAATATGAGGCACAGCTTCGGTAAATTCTCCTACACTGTCGCTTTTTTCTCTACATTTATCTAGATCCTCTGTGATTTCAGTTGAGGGGTATCTATGCCGTGCGTATAGTACATCTGTCTTGTCTAGGAGGTTTGAGATGCTGGGTGTTTTCCCCTGAGTCTCTTCAATGAAGTCTATATCTTTAAATTCTAATCTAACTAGATCGCTGCCGTCGCATAAATACATGGAGCAATCCGCTATTCCGCGGACGTTATATTCGCTATGTTGACAAAAGGCCGTAAACCCTTCGCGAACGCTGTCTTCTGAATAATAAATTGAATTCTTACTTAAATCTATGACATTCTCTCTTTCCTTCTTTTCCTCCGACAAATTTTTATTACTGTCATTTTCTGTTTGAGGTGTGGTGGTTTCGGAGCTATAAGGAGATAGGCTGTTGTTGATGTCATTACTCTGCTCTCCTGCGCATCCAGCTAAGAAGCATGACGGCAGTAAAGCTAATGCGGCAAGCACTCGATACGTTCTCGCGGCGCCTGTGTGTAGAACTTCCTTTGTTTGTAGTCCTCTCTCCATATATCCTCCCATTGATAATGTGTAAAAGTTGATATATACATATTTTTTGATGTAAAGTAAAATCAATTGACAAAGTGATAATGTTTATGACAAAATTAAACCATCGAATGTAAAAAGAAAAAGGAGAATCTGGTGAATAAACAGAAATTGGTGATTATCGGTGGTGGCGGAATGGTTGGTGCGACGACGGCGTATGCTTGTGCGCTGCGCAGTGTGATTGAAGAAATTGTATTGATCGACCGCAATGCGGATTTGGCATGGGGTCAGGCGGCGGATATCAACGACGCCATGGGGCTTGACCGCAACGTGGTGGTGCGCACGGGCGACTACAGTGATATCAACGACGACGACATCGTGGTCATCACCGCTGGTTCGCCGCAACTGCCAGGTCAGACGCGACTGGAGTTGGTCGGCGTCAATGCCAGCATCATGCGTGACATCGTCAAAAACATCATGGCCGGTGGCGCCAAGCCATATTTGGTGGTCGTCAGCAACCCAGTCGACGTCTTGACCTACGTGGCGTTGAAGGAATCAGGACTGCCGAAAACCCGAGTGTTTGGCACCGGTACGACACTGGACACCTCGCGGCTGAAGTCGTACCTGGCCGACGCGCTGAATGTCGACAGTAAGGCGGTTGATGCCTACATCTTGGGCGAGCACGGTGACTCTTCGTTCTCGACCATTGAGACGGCGCAGGTCGGCGAAGTACCGATTCGTGAATGTCCAGGCTTCACCGAGGAATTGGTTGAGGGCATTGAGCAGAAAATCCGTGACCGCGCCTACCGAGTGATTGAGACAAAGAAGTCGACGTATTTTGCCATTGGCTTTGTGGTTTCTAAGATTGTCTCGGCCTTACGTCAATCGACACGCACGGTCTATCCAGTTTGTTCACTAGCTGAGGGTGAATATGGACTGGATAATGTCGTGCTGGGCTTGCCGTCGATTATTTGTTGTGACGGCGTGAAAATTTTGACGGGCTATCCACTGACTGAACGCGAAAAGGAGTCTCTCAATAATTCCGCTGCAATCATCGGTGAAATGATTGCCCACCTTGATAAAGCCTAGGGAAATTGGTATAATCACCTAGTTATTACTAATTTATCTCGAGAACTCGGTTGTTCGTATAGCAGGATGATTAGAGGTTACGAGATTGTACATAAGGAGGAGCCATGGCTCAAGATACCGGGATTAAAATCCGCATCCGTCTGAAGGCGTACGACCACAAAGTCATCGACCAATCAGCAAAACAAATCATCGACACTGCAATTCGCACCGGCGCGAACGTTGCCGGCCCAGTGCCATTACCAACTCGTCGCAGCACCTACACAGTGGTAAAAAGCCCACACGTGTACAAAATGGGTGGTGAAACCTACGAGCGCCGCGTTCACAAGCGGTTGATTGACATCACCAACGCGACACCAAAGACCATCGACAGCTTGCAGAATTTGAACTTACCAGCTGGCGTTGACGCTGAAATTCGTATGTAATTTTAACGCGCTAGAAATTTCCGCCTCTTGAACGGGGCGGATTTTTTATGTTATAATCCTCATCAAGCTTATGACAAAACAAAAATCTCGCACTTACGCCCGCAACCGCTCAAAATCCAGCGCCTTGTTCAGCCGCAAGGGCCGCGAGCGAATTTATGAAAATGACGGCGCGTTTTTCTTAAAATTGGTGATATTTGTCATTCTCAGCACGCTGTGGTTGCGCCTCAAAAACCCCTTTGAACTGGGTGCTTTCACCGTGCAGGCCATACCAGTTGGCTTGTTCGTGGCGCTGTTGCTGGTTCTAAAGATTGAACAGTATCAATTTAACCGTAAAATTTGGTACGTCACCCTCATTTTGATGGCAATTTTGACCTCATTTACGCCAGTGGGCGTGATGATTTAGCTTATGCTGATAATGCACTAAGGTCATAGCCTAAGAGTCGCCCGGGGGGGGGACTGCAGTAGTTGACATTTTAGATATTTTTGGGTATAATTAGGGGATGGAAAAAGTTAATACCCCCCTAGTAATGTCGGCTTTGGATGGTGTCGAAGCTGCTGATATACATATTGATTACGAGCCAGAGTTGCCTTCGGATCCAGAGGTTGTAAAGTATTTTAATGAACTGCGTCCAGATGTTTGGCCTATAGTTCCACCAAGTGAGCAGCTTAGCATATTGGCTCAAAAGGCACTCTCTGCTTTTGATGATGCAGACCAAATACGAACGAGCGCTGCTTATACTAAAATGGAACAACTAGCTAACTCGAAGTTAACATTAGCAAGTAAAGCTTACGCAATGAATCGTGTAGCACGTCGCACAAGTAGAATGTACTCATGGAGACATTATCTAAACCCCGAAGAAAGGAAAGCTAGACTGGAACACTATGCAAGCTTATCTGTATATAGAGAAATAGGTGAGATTGCTGTATGGAAACAGGCACTAGGCGAAGATTTACCCAAACGTAGTCTTTTGTATAAGTACTTTGAACCCGGAGTTTCACCTGCGGGTAGATTAGCTGCACTAGAATCGATTGGTCTTAATGAGGAAAAAATTCGAGGCGTTATTGCTTTTGGGGATCCGGGACGCTATCATAGTAAAATTCGGGACTACAAGGAATTCTTTAGGTTAACGGATGAAGGGCGCAAGGAGCAACTAGATAAATTGGCCAAGGAGGCTAGAGATAAAATTGCGTCCGACAGGAGGCGCAATGAGAAACTTAAGGAAGAGGCTGCCGAGAAAGCCGCCAAAAAGAAGTTGTTTGAAAAAGCTAAAAAAGAGAATTTTGTAGAGTATGTGAAATCGTTACGGCAGGATGGCTATCAATTGATGACGTTTCTAGAGTCTGGGCGCAGCAGAGGAGACATCAAGCTTGTAAAAGGTAACTTTGAGGAATTACGTCAGATTTTCCCAGATCTGTGTTATCCGAGTGGTTTGAATGTATTTGATAGTTTGTCAGAAAGACATGGAACAGACACAGGGAGGGCGGCAGTAATGGTTGGCGCGAAGGTCTTTGGAGATGGTGAAATATTCGAGATCGGTTTAAATTTCGCGACTCTCTATTTAAATTCAGAATCCCTAGAGGAACACCCATAGCTTCGTTGACAGCGTAACGTCCGACGTGCTATAATAAAAGAGTAATTTCTATTACGCGTAATATCAACTGTTCTCCTTGATGAATGAGCAGGTCTG
>CAURVB010000018.1:0-16856 GCA_963528615.1 uncultured Candidatus Saccharibacteria bacterium
TTGTATCAATGGAGGATAGCGGCGGGTTAACAATTGCTGAAGAGTTTGCGCTCCGTCATGACGGCGCGGAGATTAATCCTTCTCATTTTCAGCATTGGCAGAAGTTTGGCGAATGGTTCGCTAATAAGTAAAGGTATAAATGCAAGTTCACGTCGCCATCCCACACTATAACGCGCCTCAGGCTTTGAGCAATCTTTTGGCACAGTTGACAGAACAGGATTTTGACAGCATCACGGTGCTTGATGATCATTCCACCGACCAGCAAAAGCTGCAAGATCTCGCCCGTGAATTTCCGGCAGTCGATTTCATCTTTGGTGAGAAAAATATTGGCGCAGGAGCTAATCGTAATCGCTTCTTGGACATGCATAAAACTGGCGTAGTGTGGTTCATTGATTGTGACATGCGTGTTGAAACGGTGAATATCGCCGACATTTTGCGTCAAAAGTTTGCCGCCAGAAATCACATCATGCTTGGTAGTACCATTCTCTACGCCAATGGTCAGCCGATGGCCTGGAATTATGGTCATGAAATGCACCCGCAGCACGACCAGCAATTTACGCGGGCGACTCAGGCAGATGACCGTCAAATGTTGCAACAGCAAGGCTGGGATTATCCATGGATTTGGGGCGAGCGAGTCACGACGGATCGCCAAGTTGATTGGGTAGCTGAGGGGAGCTTCGCGCTGCTGATTGATGATTTTGCGAAGGTTGGCGGATATGACGCAGCGTTTCGCTATCACGAAGGACAGGATTTAGCACATCGACTGCGTGAGGTAGGCGTGAAGATTATGGTGACCGGAGATATTGTCTGTACGCACTTGGATATTGATGTTCGCGGCAAAGCTCGCCACCGGGAAGTTGAGCAGTCCGCCAAGCTATTTTACCGGAAGCACCACATCAAGGACTAGCTAAGACTAGTGTATAATGCACATATGGATAAATTCAGAAAGCCGAAACTCTACTGTTTTTCGCCGCCTGTGATGCTGGCAACCTTGGTAATTGAGATTATTTTGGCGCTGCATACAATATGGCGCTACAAATTAACTCTTGTGACAAGGATTGTCGTGGCGCTGCTCGTTTGTTTGGCGCTGTTTCAATGGGCTGAGTACAATGTTTGTGAAGGCACTGTACTGTTTGATAGCCTGGGCTGGGCAAAGCTTGGCTACGTGGCGATTACCATGTTGCCACCTCTGGGCATTCATCTGGTCTATCAAATATCTGCCGACAAACGACGTTGGATTCCGGTGCTGGGATATGTCCTGGCAGTCGTATTCATCAGCTACTTTTTACTAGCAGTAAACGGAGTTAGCGCCGGCGTTTGCTTGGGAAATTATGTAATTTTTGAAAATCAGCCAGGTATCAGTGAGTGGTATGGGTTGTACTATTATGGCTTACTGGTTGTGGCGATTGCCTACGCCTACACTCGTGGCAAAAACGCCAAAAAACACATTCGCCGCTCATTGTGGTCATTGATCATCGGCTACGTACTGTTCATTGCGCCAACGACATTTGTTAATATCATTGATCCATCAACCATCATTGGCATTCCATCAATTATGTGCGGTTTTGCAGTGCTGATGGCTGCCACTCTCGCGGGAAAAGTATTGCCAGAATACACAGAGCAAAAATAGTGCTTGTGTTTTTTTGGAAATTGGTGCATAATCACAAGTGAGCTGGTACGCATAGGGGCATCTCCTATGCTTGCCAATTGAAAGACAAACACGTTTCAAACATGCCCCGGGTGGGCGCGTAGCAGCTCTTTTATGCCGCTTATGGTATGATATAGTTATGGTTACAATTTCAAAAAAGAGGGAAGAAAAACTAGCGGGATTAGTGCGAGAGTTTTTTGCGGCGCATCCAGAAGTTAGATTGGTGGCGGTAACGGGCAGTGCCGGAAAAGCTAGCGCAAAAATTGCTATTGGTACAGTTTTAGCTCAGCAATTCAATATTCAGCTTGGTAATGATGAGCCAAAAACAAAGGCGGATGTCCTATTGCAAATGATGGGTGTAAAAATGCCAGAAAGAGGCTTCTTTAAGTGGTGGAAAGTGATTAGAGCGGTAAAACGAAGGATTGAAGCAGAAAAACCAGAAATTCAAATTATCGTTCAAGAGTTTAATCCTAAAGAAGCTGGCTATAATGAATGGTTTAAGAGCTATGTCATGCCAGATATCGCGGTTGTGACTTCTGTGACAAACGGGCGTATGCAAGTTGAGCATTCACTGGAGGAGGTGGCGAGTGAAATGATTTCACTCGCAAACTTTTCACGGATGGCAATGATTAACCGCGACGATATTGACGGTAGGTTCGCTGGCTTTTTGACAAATCCCAATATTACTACCTATGGTAGTGACCCAGTGGCAGAGTATAATTTTGATGATCGTAGTTTTTCTTTGACAGATGGACATCATGGTTTTATTCTATCGCCAGAGAACGCTGATGGATTAGAGGTTGACGTTAAGTTAATCGGTGAGCATAATATTCGTCCAGCAATTGTCGCAGCGGCAGTTGGTTACGCATTGGGTGAAGCTGAGGAGAATATAAAAAAAGGCGTGGAGCATTTGCGTCCATTGCCAGGTCGGATGAACTTATTGAAGGGGGCGGACAATACTTGGCTGATTGATGATAGCTATAGTTCGACTCCATTGACGGCGCTGGCAGCTCTGCAATCGCTATATAGAATTGAGACACCACAGCGGATTGCCGTGTTGGGTAATATGAATGGCCTGAGGGGAGTTTTTGAACAGGCTCACGCTGAACTTGGCTCGCATTGTAGCCCTGATCTATTAGACTGGGTGGTGACAGTTGGCGAAAAGGCAAACCAATATCTGGCGCCGGCCGCTCGTCAAAAGGGATGTCAAGTGAAGGAGTGTAAAAACGCCATTGAAGCCGGTTCGTTTGTCCGAGATAAATTGAAATCGGAAGGCATTGCATTATTTAAAGGTTCTAGTGGTGGAGTGTGGCTGGAGGAGGCTATAAAAATTAATTTACACAGCACTGAAGACAATAAAAAGCTAGTACGACAAACCCCAGAATGGATTGCCAGGAAAAACCAATTTTTCTCTCAATTTAAAGACTAAGTATGATATATTAAAAATTAAGATAAGCATAGGGAGGGGAATATGGATCAGAAAAATCAACCTGCACCGCAGCCACCATACGGCAATATGAATACGCGGCCAAAGAAGAAGAAAACGGGACTGATTGTCGGCATTACTTTAGGTGTGATAGCGGCTATTGCAATTATTGCTGCCGTGTTGGTTTACTTCTTGTGGTGGCAAAATCCACAAAAAATGGTTACCGACGCCGTGTCTAATGCAATTACAACAAAAAGGGCTACTGCCAATGGTAAGGTAGTTGTTGACATGCAAGACTCAGCGAAATTGGAGCTTAATATAAAAGCGGCTTCTGCGTCTGATAAAGCGAAAGTTAATATTGATGCTACCTTAAGCGTTAAAGCGGTTGAGAAAAAGTTTTCTTTGAAGGGCGATGTTGCTATTGATGGTGACGGAACTATATATATAAAAATCGATAACTTAAAAGATTTGTATGGTGATATCCTTGATATGATTATAGAGAAGCAGAGTGTGGAGTCTGGTATTAATCTATCAAAAGATCAAATGAAGGCCTATCGTGACCAGGCTTTAGGGCGACTTGATTCTCAATTGGATAAGGTCAATGGCAAGTGGATGAAGATTTCTCCAACCGAGTTTACAGATGATAACAACAAGTGTTATGCTGATATCTTAAAGAAGGTTCGAAGTGATGAAAATGTCCGTAAGGAAATCTCGCAGTTTTATCAGAAGAATAGCTTTTTGGATGTAAAAGATACGAAGCTCAGTGATCGTAATGGTGGTCGTGGTTTTGAAGTTGAGGTTAATCGCGACAAGGCAGCCAAGTTTGCTAATAAATTGAAAGATTCGTCAATCGGTAAAGAGATTGGTAATTGTAAGAAGATTGATGGTGGTGAAGTTACCGATTCATCCGCTGAAAAGAGCACGTTAAAGTTGTGGGTTGATAGTTTCTCTCATGAACTGAAGGCGCTCGAACTTAAAGGTAAAAATGACAAGGCTTCCACAGAAATTTCGCTTGATGTCACGATGAATAAAGCTGATGAAGTGGATATTCCATCAAATGCCAGCAGCTTGAAAGACTTCTTGGCTGGGTTCACGAGTGGTTTGTCATCTTTGTGATTGTAGGTATCTCGTATATCTAACATAATCCCGTTCGTAATGAGCGGGATTTTTGTTATAATTACAGATATGAAACGCTACAATCCGACGGAAATTGAGAAAAAATGGCAAGATAAATGGGAGGCTGACGGCACCTATGTCACTGACCTTAGCGATACAACACGCCCAAAGTACTATAGCTTGAGCATGCTCCCCGGCATTACCGGGGCTGGCATTCACATTGGTCACGGTCGGACGTTTCAATTTGCCGACATCAAGGCGCGCCTGAAGCGTCAGCAAGGCTACAATGTGTACCATCCAATTGGCTGGGATAGCTTTGGTTTGCCGGTGGAAAATTACGCCATCAAGGTCGGTAAAACGCCGCGAGTGGCGCATGACGAAGCCAAAGCGCATTTTATCGCCCAGCTGAAACGGCTCGGATTTAGCTATGATTGGTCAAAGGAGATTTCCACCGCTGACCCAGAGTACTACAAGTGGACCCAGTGGATTTTTACGCAGCTATACAAGCACAATTTGGCGTATCAAAAAGAGCAGCCACAGTGGTGGTGCGATACTGACAATACGGTGCTAGCTAACGAGCAAGTCGAGGGTGGCAAATGTTGGCGCTGTGGCAATCCTGTGACCAAGCGCAACCTCAAACAGTGGTTTTTCCGCATCACAGCCTATGCTGACGAGATGCTGGAGGCGACTGACGACCTAGACTGGACGGAGATGGTCAAGACTATGCAGAAAAACTGGATCGGCCGGTCGGTTGGCGCAGAAGTTGACTTTGTAGTCAACGGACAGGATGCCATTATTACCGTATTCACCACGCGCCCCGACACACTGTTTGGCGCGACGTATGTGGCGCTAGCGCCAGAACATCCGTTAGTGTCTCAGCTGGTTAATGCCGATACGTGTGCCAAAGTTGAAGCATACATTCAAGCGGCGCAGAAAAAATCCGACGTTGAACGCCAAGAAAATAAAGATAAAACCGGCGTCTTCACGGGTAGTTATGTCATCAATCCAGTCAATGGCCAAAAGCTGCCAATCTGGGTGGCCGACTACGTACTGAGTGGTTACGGCACGGGTGCGGTCATGGCGGTGCCGGCGCATGATGAACGTGACTTTGCCTTTGCTGAGAAATTCGATCTACCAATTGTTCAGGTGGTTGACAAGCCAGAGGATTCGGCAGATATTGGTTGCTACACTGGTGAAGGCGAGTTGATCAATTCTGGGCAATTCGACGGTACGCGTAGTGAAGATGCCCGCGAGCAAATCGTAGCGTGGTTGGAACAGCAGGGATCTGGTCGCGGTAAAACTACTTACAAAATGCGTGACTGGCTGATTTCTCGCCAGCGGTACTGGGGTGCGCCAATTCCAATGGTTCATGTTGATGGTTTCGAGCCAATTGCTGTGGCGGATGAGTGCTTGCCGGTGATTCTGCCAGAAGTCGAGAATTTCAAGCCGACGGGTGGCAACACTTCAGTTCTAGCGCAAGTTGATGACTGGGTGCGCGTGTGGGTTGATGTTGAAACTGGCAAAACGGTACCGATCACCGAGCCGAAGCCAGCGGGCGACAATTGGCGTGAAGGCCGACGCGAAACTGACACATTGGACGGCTATGCTTGCTCTAGCTGGTATTTCCTGCGCTATCTTGACCCGCACAATGACGAAGAGGCGTGGAATCCAACGCGCATTAACCACTGGATGCCAGTCGATTATTATAACGGCGCTGACCACGCGGTGGCGCACCTGCTGTACAGTCGTTTTTGGATGCGCTTTTTCTATAAACTTGGCCTAGTACCCACGCCCGAGCCGTTCAAGCGGATGATGTATAACGCCTATATCATGGCGCCGGATGGCCAGAAGATGAGTAAGTCCAAGGGCAATGTCATTGATCCGATGGAGATTATGGATAGCGGCTATGGCGCCGATGCGCTGCGCGTTTATGAGATGTTCATCGCGCCGTATGATATGGATGCGCCTTGGGATCTGCGCGGCGTGCCGGGGACATACCGGTTCTTAAACCGAGTGTGGAATGTGGTGCAGGAGTTTATCGGGGCGGATACATCACCATCCTCCTCCAGAGTACACTCTTCACTCGCGTCATCTCCATCGGAGATAGCTCGCGAGCGTTCGGCTGAAACGTCCGCTCCTCACGAACATTTCACAGTCTCTGTCGGAGGAGGTGATGTATCCGCTGACTCTTCCTTGAGCAACCCATCGCCATCGACTGATTCTTCTGAATTACTGCGCCTCACTCACGCAACCATCAAAAAAGTCACTCGCGACATCGAGGACGAGAAGTTCAATACCGCGGTGGCGGCAATGATGGAAATGGTCAATGGGCTGTACAAGATTAAAGAAACACGTGGCGTTCAGGCGTCGGCAGTGTGGCGATTCACATTGGAAAGTTTGCTGCAAATCCTGGCGCCATTTGCGCCGCATATCACCGAGGAATTGTGGCATGAACTGGGGCATACCGACACTATCCACATCAATCACTGGCCAAAGTGGAATGAGAAGTTTCTAGTGAGTGATACGATGACTATCATCGTCCAAGTCAACGGCAAACTTCGGTCAAAACTGGAGTTATCGGCTGACGCTAATCAGCAGATTGTTGAAGAAGCTGCTTTGGCCGATGCTAACGTCCAAAAGTTCACAAACAATAAACCACCTAAAAAGATGGTTTATGTTCCGGGGAAACTGGTGAATATAGTAGTTTAGCTATTCTTATTGTCAGATACTTTAGCTACAGCTACTTCACCCAAAGCGTCTTTAGTTACTATTACTGTTACTTCACTTCCTCTCTCTACTTTGCCTATGACCGATCTCGCTGTTCCTCTGCAGCCATTCCAAAAGTCGTTTTTACTAGATGTAGACCCTTCTGTCGGTAATCCCAAATCTTCCTCTAGGGATTTTTGCTTTTCGCAAACTTGCTCGGTCACACTTTTTGGGTCAGTGTCGTAGATTATTACTTTTCCGGAAGCTGCCTCGGTGTCCAGTTTGTCGCCGAACAAGCCAAGAGCTAGTGCAATAGCAGCTACCGCCATACCCGTCTTAGCGAGAGCAGCCGTTATTTTATTCCTTTCTCTAGCGTTTTTGGCATCTCTTACAGCTCTTTCAGCTGCTTCTCTATCTATTGCTGCTAAAACTCTTGATGAAGGTATCATTGGTCGTTGTTCTTTATTCATGCTTCATATATTAACATAACCAATACAAAAAGTCAATACCCTTGTATAATTTGTAGATAAAACCTTGAGATTACGTAATAAAAAAGGTATAATGGTACGTAAGTTTTATGACAACCTAAAAGAGGAGAATAAATTATGGCACAGCCCAAAAAACAGAGCAGCCCACGCAAAACTGGACTTCGTCGTAGTCATTTGGTATTAAAATTGGCACGTCGCGTTAATGGAACTTCACCAGTGAAAGTGAAGACTACCAAGCATGAAACTGGTAAAACAACAAAATAATAATTACGAACAGGACGCTTAATAATGGCATCAAACCGTCATTTAGGACGAATTGTCGCGTTGCAGACACTGTATGAATATGAATTTCGTACAGAGGTGGGCGATAAAAACCTTGATTATGCAACAATATTGCAGCGTAATTTGGCGGAATATAAATCGTCAGTTGATGATGTTGATTTTGTCGATAAGTTGGTTGGTGGTGTACTTTCAGTGCAGGAGCAACTAGACGAGAAGCTGAAGCCATTGGCGCCGGAGTGGCCAATTGATCAGTTGTCGCGCGTTGATAGGGCAGTGCTGAGGATTGGCCTGTATGAATTGCTATATTGTGCGGATACGGTTCCGCCAAAGGTGGTGATTAATGAGGCGGTGGAATTAGCAAAGGCGTTCGGTTCGGATAACTCGGGTAAGTTTGTGAATGGCGTGCTTGGCACGGCACTCCGTACCCTCGTGGAGGAGTCCGATAATGAGAACAAGCAACTTTGATAAGATAAAAAAATACTTTGGTGGCAGCAAAAAGCCGCTAATTCAGGAAATTGTACGCGAGCCGACCGCTGGTGGTGTGATTTTTCGACGCAATGAAAAGGGCGAGGCAGAATTTTTGTTGTATCAAGACGCTCGTGATCGTTGGACAATACCTAAGGGTCATATTGAACCAGGTGAAACAGCTCAGGTGACAGCTCGCCGGGAGATTGGTGAGGAGACCGGATTAAAGAATATTGAGCTACATGGCTGGCTGGGCAAGGTGAATTTTCGTTATCGTCGAATTGATAAACTAGTGCTAATGACGACGCAGGTTTATCTGGTCAAGGCATTGGATCCTAATGAGAAACTTCAGAAAGAAGAGTGGATGAACGGATTGAAGTGGTTTAGTTTTCATGAGGCATTGGATGAAGTCGAATATGAAGATATCGGCAAGCTCATTTTGTTAGCGATGAAACGAATTAGACAGGAGAATTTGTAAATGAGCGGAATGAATACGGCGCCATATCAGGAATTTGCGCGTGAGAAACTAGGGTTTGAATTTAATAATTTGGATCTGTTAATCACGGCATTAACTCACCGCAGTTATGTTAATGAGCATCGTAAGTCTGTTCATCATCATAATGAGCGTCTGGAGTTCTTAGGTGATGCGGTATTGGAACTGGCGGTAACAGAATATTTATTCAACAATTTTTCTGAACCGGAAGGAATTTTGACAGCTTGGCGGGCGGCGCTGGTGCGGACGGAAAGTATTGGTGACGCGGGGGATAAGTTGGGCTATGGGCCGCTGATTCGTATGTCAAAGGGCGAGAAAAATGGCTCGGATCGGGCGCACTTGCAGATTCTAGCCAATGCCTTTGAAGCGGTGATCGGTGCGATTTATCTGGAGCGTGGCTTTGACGATGCGCGCGATTTTATTCATAAGCATATTATTATCAAGCTGGACGGAATATTGGAATCAGGCAGTTGGCGTGATCCGAAGTCATATTTGCAGGAAATTTCTCAGCGCGTTGACAATCAGACGCCAGTATATAAAGTTTTGGGCGAGGAGGGTCCAGATCATGATAAGATTTTCACGCTTGGGGTGTTCATCGGTGAAACGCTGATGGGTCGCGGCGTGGGCCCGTCCAAGCAAGTGGCTCAGCAGCAAGCTGCCCGCGCTGCGATTGCTAAATATAAAGAATCTGGCGAGAAATAGAGAAAATTTGCACGGCTGAAAACGCTCGTGTATAATGTAAGTTACAGTTTAATTCCAGGAGGAGGGGCAGAATGTCAACAATAGACCAGCAATTTGTGGAGTATGTCGTAAAAACACTCGTTGGACATCCCGACGATGTCGTGGTGGAGCGGGAAATTGATGAAAAGGGTGTTTTGCTGACGTTGACCGTCAACCCAGAGGATTTGGGGCGGGTAATTGGTAAACGCGGTGGTACAGCGCAAAGCTTGCGGACTTTACTTAGGGCTTTGGGGGCGAAGAATGACGCTCGTTATAATCTGAAGATTGTGAATAACGATGGCTTTTCTGGTGCTCGTGAGCAGAGTGGTTATGATAATAGCGCTGCTGTGGATAACTCAACAGATGAAGTTGTGGAAAATAAGTCATCTTACGCAGAAAATACCAGAAAAGAGCTTGCAGAACTGGACGATCTTGATATATAATTAAAACCAGTTCAAGCACAGACATTATGCGAGAACAGCTCTATGCGAGACAATGGGAAACCATTGAGAGCCTTATTTGTGCTAAAAAACCGTCCTTACTGGGACGGTTTTTTGGTGGGAAATATGACTGTTTTATTGCCATCGCGTTGCAGTTTCGCCAAGTTTTCTTTCTGTCGATTTTGATTCTGTTGATTCCGTCTCCGCGTGTTTTGGTTCACTCTCCTCCAATGCTTTCGAGTATTCTTCCATTGATTTTAGAAATTCTGAAATTTTGGCTAGTTCACCCTTTTTTATATCTCCTGAATATCCTTCTATCCAATTGATCATTTCTAAAATTTCATCTCGTTTATCCTCTCCCAGTAGTTCCAGGTAGAGACTAAGTAGTTCCAAGTAGACACTAAGTAACTCCGAATCACTGAGCACAAAATCTTCTTCTTGTGTGCATTTACTAATTCGTTCTTTTTCTTGATCGCTCAGAGGGCGTTTATGGAATTTCTCTTCAACTTTGGTAAATAATTTAGTTAAGGATCCTTTTTCATGATATTCAGACATAGATATTGTATTATATAGTGATTCTTTGCGTTTCTCCCTAAGATATCTTATTGTTTTTGCATAACCTTTTCTGACTTCCTCGTCTGTTTTATCATCAAGATTCCATCCGAATTCCAAAAGGCATATAGTGCGCATTTTCTCCACGTCATCAGTGTTGTATTTAGGACCAATCGGCTGAGATATAATATCTCCTAATGTTCTTCCCATTGACACTTCAAGAGCTTCTCCGGTTTCTGGGTCATACGTTACTATATGACCAGACGGATCTACTGATTTCAGGACTGTAGCTCCTTGCGCTTCTAAGTCACGGAGTCTATTTTCTCGTATTTCTTCTAATCTCCCCATCGGGTTGTCATAACCATAATCCATCACTACTTTACCTCCCTATAAGTTTCCCCGGTATTAGGTTGTATAATATATTGGCATAATAAATTAAATAAGTCAAATAATAAAATATCAAACGTATATCATAACTAGACAAAAAAGTCAATGCTTGGTACACTGTAACAGATGAGAAAATTTCAAGTTATTACGCTTTTTCCGGAAATGATGACGGGGGTTTTTAATAATTCCATGATGTGGAAGGCGCAGAAAGACGGTGTCGTGGAGCTCACGACGGTGAATCTACGTGAGTTTGGCCTGGGTCCTCGCCTTCAAGTGGACGATACGCCGTATGGCGGCGGTGATGGCATGCTACTGATGGTCGAGCCATTATGGAAGGCGGTGGAGTTTGCTAAATCTCAGGATGAAACGGCAAAGGTGGTGCTGATGAGTCCACGTGGCCAGCGCTGGAAACAGGCCAAAGCCCAGCAAGAAGCGGATGATAACAGGGGTGTGATATTTATTTGTGGGCGATATGAGGGTGTTGATGAGCGAATTCTGGAATTAGTTGACGAGCAGTGGAGTATTGGCGATTTTGTACTGACTGGCGGCGAGTTGGCAGCAATGATGATGATTGATTCTATTGTTAGGTTGATCCCTGGAGTGCTGGGCGGTGAAAAGTCGGCGGAAATTGAGAGTTTTTCTGATGGCGAGACACTAGAATTTCCGCAGTATACTCGGCCTGAGGAATTTAAGGGGCTACGAGTGCCGGATGTGCTATTAAGTGGTCATCATGGAAATATTGCCAAGTGGCGCACTGAACAATCACAAATATTGACAAAGAAAAATACCCCATGAAAAAGGGGTATTTTATGTTGTGGTGGATGTCGTAGAGCGAAAGATACGATTTATGGTGTTTGTTTTTGTAACGTTCGCTAATTTAACTGTATGATGTTTTTTGAAAAAGCGCAAGGATTTTGGTAAAAAATACAACAAACTTGAGCTTTTTTGATGTGCGGTCTATACTAAAAATATGTCTGAAAAAGTGCTAAAAACCGCCAAGCTAATCTTAGGAGTATTAATTATATTCTTGTTGTTATGTCAATTATTTACATTTGAGAAATTTCCAGAGATTCTCTCTGGTGCGGGGATTAATTCGTCAATGAGTTTGGTAGTGATGATGGTTTTAGTGATTACGGAATTAGTCTCGCTGCCGTTTTTAATTGGCATGGAGATATCGCGATTGGTGGTCCTGATAAGTCGAGCAGCTGGATTTATTAGCCTGGGGCTTATGACGATGATCAATGTAATGGCGGTCATGAATGGATCTCCGGCGGTGATATTTGGTGCAACATTGAAAAACGTTAATGGCTTAGTCGGAGTGATGATTTTAATAATTATGTGGGCGCTGCTAATGATTGCAAATATACCGACGAAAAAAACAGCCAAATAGCTGGCTGCTGAGTTTCAAATTTGGCTGGGATGGAGGGATTCGAACCCCCGAATGCCGGGACCAGAACCCGGTGCCTTACCGCTTGGCGACATCCCAACGGCAAAGATAATTGTACTATAGAAAAATGATTTCCGCAAGCGTTTACGAGCATCCGTCAACGCGATATACTGATGGTATGGACTTACAATGGATTGTGAAATTGATAGCCGATGGATTGGTCGTGCCAATTGCGCTGATCGGCATATATGCGTTACTAAAATTGGTGCCAAATGATAAAAAATATCAGGTCTATGCTCGGGTGCTGATGGCAGGACTAACGGCGTACGTAGCAGCAAAAATTATCGGAGTGATTTATCAGCCGGACCAAATGCGTCCGTTTGAGGTCTTGGGGGTGGCAGCAGGAGCGTCGTTTTTGAATAATCCAGGATTTCCGTCTGATCATGCGTTATTTACGATGGCGATTACACTGGCAGTATGGTTTGGGGCGAAGGATTGGCGATTGGCGTCTATTTGTCTGGCAATGACAATTCTGGTATGCGTGGGGCGGGTGATTGCGCTAGTACATACTCCGCTTGACGTTGTTGGCGGATTATTGATTGCCTGTGTAGGGATTGTTTGGTATTTACCGATGAAGCGTCCAGAAAAGTCGGATATTTAAGCATATACATTTGCAATATTGACAAGTTTACGTTACAATTTTTATATGAAATTATTGTCGGCTATTTTTCGCGAGGAAATCTCTGATTACACTTATCCGTTTCCGAAACAGAGTTTTTTACGGATTTTTGCACTATTGATTGTAAGCGGTGTAGTGGTCTGGGTGCTGGCCTTAGCTTTTGACAAATTAATGATTGGTCCGGTATTTTGCTCAAATGCAGACAATGTATCAATCTGTGCAAACAGTACGACTATCGCCTCATATGTGGCGCTGGTATTGACGGGGGTTTTGTTGGTGCCGCTTTTGGCGGTGTTTGGAGTAAAGAGGCCGCTGCTGGTGGTGGTTGCGGCAACGATATCTTTATGGGGAACTACATTATGGGCGAACGGTTCCTGGATATTGTCAATGTTGTGGGTGTTGGCAGCAACAGTGCTAGTGTATTTGGCGTTAATTTGGCTGAATCGTATTCGCGGTAATGCGGCAGCAATTTTATTTATGACACTGTTTGTGATTTTGGCACGAGTTGTCTTGGCTCTGTAATCCCTGTACACTAAGAGTATGGAAGCTATTATCATTATTCTCTTAGTTATTATTGTTATGGGGCTGGGTGCGACACTGTTTGTGCTACAGTCAAAGTTAAGCGAGCTGAAGAATCAATCATCAGTCGAGCTCATCAAAACTGACGTGGTGGAGCTGGGGCGAACCATTGCCAAGCTGAATGAATCAGTCAGTGACAAACTTGAACGCAGCAATGCTCAGGTGCAAACCTCGGTGCAAAAGCAGTTGTCAGAAAGTGCCAAGTTGGTGGCAGATGTGACACAGCGGCTGGCAAAGCTGGATGAGACAAATAAGCGGGTAGTTGACGTGGCGACTGACCTGAAAACCCTGCAGAATGTCTTGCAGAATCCCAAGCAGCGCGGCGTGTTCGGCGAGTTTTATCTGGAAAGCGTACTGGATAATGTATTGCCGGCCAAGCAGTTTCAGATGCAATATCGATTCAAGGACGGCGAGATTGTTGATGCGGTCATTTTTCTGGACAAGGGGCAGATTTTGCCGGTGGATAGTAAGTTTAGCTTGGAAAATTACAACCGGATGATTAACGCCGAGACTAAAGCTGAACGCGAGCTGTGGCTGAATAAGGTGAAGGCTGACCTGAAGGGGCGCATAGACGAAACCAGCAAGTACATTCGCCCGCGTGAGAATACCATGGACTTTGCCTTTATGTTTATCCCGTCAGAGTCGCTATACTATGATCTGCTCATCAACAATGTTGGTACGGGCGGTTCGAGCCGCGATCTTATTGAATATGCGTTTCGTGACAAGCGTGTAATCATCGTCAGCCCGACTAGCTTTTTGGCGTATTTGCAGACGGTGCTGCAGGGTCTGAGGAGTTTACAAATTGAAGAGCAGGCCAAGGACATTCAGGTGCGTGTCGGCCAGCTGGGCGTGCATATCAAAAAGTTTGATGAACTGATGACCAAGATGGGCAAGAGTCTTAGTACCACCGTCGGGCATTATAATAATTCGTACAAAGAGCTAGGCAAGATTGATAAAGATGTGGTACGGATCGCTGGTGGTGATCATCAAGCGCAGCCGGAGCTGATTGATCGGCCAGCGCAGGAAGAATAAATATTACTTATAAGTGTAAAATAAAAATCCTCCGCTTAAAACGGAGGATTTATTAGTATAAAAGCGTCTTACTCTTCGTCTTTATTGCGGTAATTTACTAGTAAGAATAAGTTGCCGCCGAGCGCTGCGCCGATGAGCGTTGCTACAATCACTTCCAGACTAAATCGAGAATAGCTCTTTTCGCCTTCAGCTGGCAGTGGACTATTACTGCGGATTTGCGAGTCGGTCTTCTCTGTGCTTGCCAGAGCAACTGCTGGGTTTAGGGTTGCGCCTGAAACGTAAATCTCGCGTGGATAGGTTCGGCCATTCTTCTCTTTTTGAGCGGTGTTTTGCTCTTTCTGAAGTTTCGCAATAGCGGTACCTTTAACGTATGACGCCAGTGAACCGGATGCAACTAAGCCGATCATTAGCGCCAAGCCAATGCCAACAGCTTGCCCAGCTGCCTTGATTTCTTTGCGTTGTAGAACTGCAGCAATGCCAAATACGAAGATTGCAGTGCCGATTAGTTCTACAGCGAAGATTTCCCAAGAGAATGCAGAGAACTGATCAAAGCTAAGGGCAAATCCACCGTTCGTCAGCGAGCCAATAAGCACGATAGCTGCCATTGCGCCGAGAAATTGTGCACCCCAGTAAAATGGCACCAGAACGGTCTTCAATTTACGCATTGACCATAGGCCGAAGGTAACAGCTGGGTTGACGTGCGCACCGGAAATACCGCCGATAGCGGTGACAATGAGCATTAATGCAAAGCCGACGTACATTGAAGACAGGATGTCTGATGCAAATAATGCGGCCAGTGTCAAAATGAATGTACCAACGATTTCCGCGATGACGATGTTGATTAAGTTGTTTGGTAATTTAGAATCTAATTTGGTGCGCTCACTCTTGGCCGCAACAGATTCGGTAACGACTCGCTTGACGGTCGTTTTGGTTTCGGTTTTGGCTGCAGCAGTTTTCTTTGCCGTAGCTTTAACCGGGGCTTTCTTTGAAGTTTTCTTCGTAGCCATACTCCCTCCTTAAAATAGTATCACGACTATTATAGCATAATTTGTTATACTATAGTCATGGGATTATTTGTGAATCAAAACGATCAGCGCAGCGAACTGCAAGAGCGCATTGCGGCGGAGCTGCGCGAGAAAGCCAAAGCGTCGGGTCTGCAGGAAAAAGCTAGCTTGGACGGCGTGGAAGATGTGAAATATTTGGAAGATACCAAACAGACGACGACTTTGGCGCCAGCCTGGATTTTAATTATCATCATGGCGGCAGTGGTTGTCGGGATGTTTTTAATGCAGGGGCGATGATATGGAAAAGTTAGATGAAGTTCGATCAATATTAGTATCACGCGTAGCCGAGGCGGCTGAACCGCGCAGCGTATTGCGGAGCGCGGAGCTGCGGGAGCTATACGGCGTCATCGCGACGCTGCCAGCCGAAGAGCGCGGAGCGTTTGGTAAGAAAGTCAATGAACTGAAGCAGGAATTGGAGCGGGTGGTTACGGCTCGTGAAGATGAGTTATCAAAAGTTGACTTGCCGCCAATTGACGTGACGGCGCCGATGGATATCAATGCATCGCAGCCTGATTTGCTGCCGAGTGAGCATGGCACGATTCACCCGCTGAGCGCCGAGATTGACCGCATTTCTGACATTTTCAATCGCATGGGTTTCGTGACGGAAGAGTCGCGTGAGATTGACGATCAATTTCATATGTTCGAGAGCTTGAACTTCCCGAAGGGTCACCCAGCACGTGATGATTATGACACGTTCATGACTGAGGAGACTGACGCTAATGGCGATCGCTTGATTGCTCCAGCACACACCTCGACCATGCAAAATCGCGTGCTGAAAAAATATCATGGCAATTTGGAAAAAGGCGAGGCGATTGCCGCCATCGTGCCCGACCGGGTGTTTCGCAACGAAGATTTGGACGCGCGGCACGAGCACACGTTCTATCAAGTCGAGGGCGTGTATGTCGCCAAGGGGGTTAACGTCGGCAATCTGATCGCCACCTTGCAGGAGTTTCTGCAGGAATATTACGGCAAGAAATTGGATGTGCGCGTCAACCCATTTTATTTCCCGTTCACCGAACCGAGCTTTGAGTTTGCGCTGAGCTGCCCGTTCTGTGAGGGCAAAAATCCGGATTGTAAGGTTTGTTCGGGCGAGGGCTGGATCGAACTCTTGGGCTGCGGCATGATCCACCCGAACGTGCTGAAGGCTGCCGACATCGATCCGAATAAGTACACCGGCTTTGCCTTTGGCTGCGGCATTGACCGGCTGGTAATGATGAAATATGGCATCGAGGACGTGCGGTATTTTGAGAGTGGCAAGCTGGACTTTTTGGAGCAGTTTTAAGGAGTTATTGCGCACAGGATAATAGTAGCATCTCAAAAACTTGTAATAAAAGAGGTAGTTCTGTGTGCCGATAGAGAAATTGTTGCAGCGAGAGAGATCACTAAAAAAGA
>CAURVB010000019.1:0-13760 GCA_963528615.1 uncultured Candidatus Saccharibacteria bacterium
AGTTGTTATCAGCGAGAAACTTTTCATTGGCTTTGAGGGCGCTAGTGACACGACCGCCTTCCTTGTCTGATTCTTCGACAACCTTGCGGTTCGACTTGAAGCCGCGTCGTTTGGCAATCTGATATAAAACTTTGAGCAACTCTTCGGGCGATAATTCTTCGGTGAGTGCTCTTGCCCGCAGCTCATATACGTCTAATTTATTGAAATCAGACTTGTAGTCCAGTACTTCCTCAACCTGATCTTTGGTAAGAATGTTTTGGTCAATAAAGAATTGTTTGAGGTGATTGAGACGTTGGCGGCGTCGCTTCAGGCGGCGGCGGGCCGAACGTGCGTCGCGTCGAGGCTTGGCGAGCGAGTCGCCGTTTTGCGGGTCTTCTGGCTGTTCAAATATCCTCACTCCCAAATCGTGAATACGCTCCTTGTCTAGATCCAGTACTGCCCAGCCGATTGAGCTCGTGCCGATGTCTAGTCCTAGCGAGTATTTTTTCGGTGAATATGAAGATTTTTCTGTCATGAATAAGTCCTTTTTATAGTATCATTAGCATAATTATACAACTAAAAAGCGATAATTGAAATTGTGCGGCGCTCAGCCGCAGTGCAAAAGATAATCCGCTCAACAAGTGAGCGGATTAGAGCTTTGCTCCAGTATTTCATATACTTTACAGCGGATTTTTACCGCCAGATTATTATAGAAACCTAGAACAATTTAGATATTGGTACAATCCTTACTTAAGGGACTGTAAAACTATTGTAGCTGAAGGTGTCGACTATTGCAATGGTTTGTTTTACGTAGCACTCTTCTTCCGCCTACGTCGCCGCTTTTTTGGTGTGGTGGTAGCAGTTGAGTCAGCTGTGGTGTTTGCGCTATTGCCACGGATCTGCAAAACGACTTCATTGCTGTTTGGGGCTGGTTGCGGCTGGGCTGGACGGGCGTTGGCAGTAGCAATAGGTTGCTGAGCTGGCTGTCTGGTGATTGGCTGAGCAGCGGGTCGGGGTGACTGCTTCTGTGGCTGTGGTTGTGGCATGATGGCAGCGTTGATTTCTTTTTCGACGTCCTCCCTGCTTCGTGAGTACATGCGTCGTGAATGTTCAATGATGTGCAAGGTGTTATCGGCCTGGCTCGGTGGTAGCTCGAGAGTGCGTGCGGAAAAGGCTGGTGTCTTCTCTCCCCCGATGACCATGTTGATGACAAAGTTGCGATTGTGCATCTGCAAGAGGTCGACGGCTTCAAAATTCGGCTCAAATTGTTTGGCGAGAATTGGTGCGTCATCAGCAGACACACGGAACGATATCATGGTGCCGACGTTGCCGAAGACTGCGTCGCGTACGGTTTCATTCATCTGTGAGATGTACTGGTTGGCGACGGTCAGGTTGAGGCCGTATTTGCGGGCTTCGGACAGGATGGTGGCAAATGAGTCGGTGGCGAAGTTCTGGAACTCGTCAACGTAGAGGTAAAATGGGCGGCGGTCGCGGATATCTGGGATGTCAGAGCGCGACATGGCAGCCAGCTGAATCTTGGTAACCAGGAATGAGCCGAGGATGGCGGCGTTGTCCTCGCCGATGAGCCCTTTGGACAAATTGACGATGAGAATCTTGCCCTCGTCCATGATTTGACGGATGTTGAAGGTGGATTTGGGCTGGCCGATGATGTTGCGGATGATTGGGTTGGCGGTAAAGGCGCCGACCTTGTTGAGGACTGGTGCGACGGCCTCGGCGACGAACTTGTCGTTCCAGCTGGCGAATTCAACATTCCAGAACTGCAAGACCACGGTGTCGCGGCAATAGCCCAGCGTTTCTTTGCGGAAGGTTTTATCAGTCAGCATGCGGGTGATGTCGAGCATGGTTGTCTCTGGTCGGTCGAGCAGTGCCAGGATGGTGTAGCGCAAAATGTACTCCAGCCGCGGCCCCCAACTCTCGCCAAACATGCGTTTCAGGACGCCGATGACCTCTGATGAAATATTGGTTTTTTGGTTCGGGTTGGTGACTTCTAATGGGTTAAAACCGAGCGGATAGGCGGTGTCGGCCGGGTTGAAATAGACGACGTCGTTCAGTCGTGAGCCGGGGATAAATTTCATGTTGTTGATGGCGAAGTCGCCGTGCGGGTCGATGATGGCGTAGCCTTGGTTGTGAAAAATGTCGCTGAGCGCGAATAACTCTAGCAACCCCGACTTACCTGCCCCCGTCTGGCCGATGATGTAAACGTGACGCGAGCGATCATAGCGCAGCATGCCGAACTGGTGGTTGATACCGCGGAAATTGGTGACGCCAAAAGCGGAAATTTGGTCGTCATTGGCGTCGCTGCCGGTCAGGACAGGCAGCTTGGACGGCGGTTCAGCGGTTTTGGCGCTGGCCCAGACGATGTTTGGCGTCTCGACATTGGTGTGCGGCAAGTGGAAGACGGAAGCCAGCTCTTCGATATTCAACACGAACCCATCGCCGTAAAATGCGCGCTTGCGATATTTGTCGATAAATTCTTTGCCAAACGCACCCTTGACGGCGCGAAAGCCGTTGAGGTTGGTTGAGTTGAATTGCTTAAACGTTCCAACCAGTGCTTGCATGCGGAGCTTGGCGTTGGTTTGGCTTTCGCCCATATATACCAGACGGATTTTTACCTCATAGCCTAATTTTGTCGCTTTTTTCTCTGCTTCAGATATGCGAGTTTTATCACGATCAGACAATTCGACGGTTTTTACATCACCAATTCCCTGTTCGGGCGGTTGCCACAATGCGCCAATTATACCGATGAGCCATTGCATGCCGCCACCTAGTCCTGGCAGTGACAATTGCCGACCGTTTTTTATATTATTAATGTAGCGATCGGCCGCATGCTGCCAATCATCAGGAATTGGCCTGGCTAGAACCTGAATCCATAATTCTTCGCCAGTCGTTTCTAACTTCGCTAGCGTACCAGTAATGCCTGCCAGTGGGTCAACTTCAAAGCTCTGAAAAGTACGAATTGGCAAAAACTCATCAGTAGTCAGGGCTAATTCAGCAGAGTAAGCAACTTCATGGTCGCGCTGGTGCTCTGTGTAATCTTCGTCGGCCTGATGAATTTGGACGGTTGGATATTGTGAGTAGATTTGTCCCTCAACGAAGCTCTGTAGTGTTCGCGGCACCCAAACATAAAAACGGATTTGACCATTGACTGAAGCAATCTCAAAACTGATATGTTCTTGATGTCCACCAGATAAGCGCAGCTCTCGGCTATCACGTAAGATACCATGGAGTGAGGCAAATAATTGCTCGGCCGCCAACTCCTTTTTATCGTTGGTTTTTGGGATTTCAAGCACCAATAATACACTTTCAATTGGCGTGAAATCTTCGATTTTTCGATAATTTCGCCACGTCAAAAATACAAGTACCGCCACAATCGGTAGCCAAACATACCATTGTAACAACGTGCCGATGATCCAGGAAATAAGCTGCATGCTATGTAAATTATCTCACCTCTGGAATAAGTTTGCAACTTAAACGGTTTCGTCAAAAACGTAGGTAGCTTTGGCGACGCGTTTGAATTGCGGCTTTGATTGAAGATTGAGTAAAATTGTGGTTTCTTTGACCTGTCGTTTCTCAAGAACTTGACGGACGATTTCATCGCGGCGTAGTGGCGTGTCAGAATTCTTTAAGATATCAGCAATGATGTCAGAAACAGTGCCGCGGCTATAACCCCAGCTGGCAAGCGCATAAATACCTCGTCCAATCAGTACGAATCGCTTGTCTTTGATGAGCTCGTTATGAATGGCTTGGGTGGTGACACTTCGGCGATTGAACTCACTAGCTCGAATACCTTTAGCGATGTCGGAAAAGTGCATTGGTTGTCCATTCGTGTCTAGAACGACGTAGATTTTATCGCGAATATTTTTTGGATTGACTGATGGCCATTTGGCAAGGCCCCACTGATCACGCAGTTTAGCTAGTTTTTTACTGACAGTAGCCAGCGCCGTGATGTTTGATGGGTGCTCGTAATCTAGTCCTTTATGGAGTTCTTCCGCGGTGATTGGCTCGCCATGTTTCTTAATTGCTTTAACTATTTCTTCAATTCTTGCTCTAACCTGCTTTTCGTTTCCAAGTGTATCGATGGCTGCAGCTTGGTAATAGTCATCGTTTTCTGCCACGATCGTGATGTTTCCTGCTAGCTCAGCGATAAACGCTACGTGCGCGCGCTCAATTGTCGAAGCTTCCTTGTCTAAAAAGTGCGATGCCAAATCCTGCATTCGCGCCACTCTTCCCATCTCGGACAAGCTTGAGGTGATAGATTTTTCCATAGCAACGACTGATGGCAGTTCGCCCTCGGCAATAGCTACTCTCAGGCGTGCCAAAATTGCCTTTTCCAGCTGGCGGACGCGTTCACGGGTAATTCCAAACATGTCGCCAATCAACTCTAGAGTTTCTTTCCGATCGTATAAACCAAATCGTCGAGAAATAATTTCCTTTTCGCGCTCTTGACTTATCTTGGAAATGATAGTGTCGACGACAGAACTTAAGTCGGAGCTTCGTTCGGTTTTTGATGTTTCGTTCATGCTATTGGAAACGTCCTCTCTGCCTCACCACAGGTTACATTGATTGAAATATATTTTTAATTATACAATTGCAATTCATAAATGTCAAGGAATGATTGCGATAATTGCTTGTACAAATTATAGCATGGATTTTACTATTTTTGCAATGGATGATGTGAGAGTTTTTATTATCTAGATTTATTGGATAGTATAAAAAAGGTTAGGCTTTTCGGGCTGATGATTTGGTGTTTTTTCTAGCTGTACGCCGGCGAGCGGCTTTCGCGGGCGCGGCCTTAAGGAGCTCCAGAGCTTGCTCGTGAGTGATGGTTTTTGGGTTGGTGTCTTTAGGAACTTTGGCATTTTTCGTGCCGTCGGTGATGTACGGACCAAAGCGGCCGTTAAGGACTTTGACGCCATCTGAGAATTCAGCAATATTTTTCTCGGCTTCGGCCTGGAGCTTGGCGACGTAGAGTTCGCGGGCTTTTTCTAGGGTGATGGTGTGCGGATCTTCAGGTTTGATGGAGACGAAAAGCTTGCCAACTTGGACGTACGGGCCAAAGCGGCCGATGTTGGCCTTGATGTCTTGTCCGTCTTCGGTTTGGCCGACGATGCGCGGCAACTTAAACATTTCTAGCGCTTGCTCCAAAGTGACGGTCTCAATTTTCGCGCCTTTTGGTAGCGGCGCAAAGCGCGGCTTGTCCTCGTCGTCAGTGGCGCCTAGCTGCAGCATTGGGCCAAAGCGGCCAAAGCGTGCCAGGATTGGTTTACCAGATTTTGGATCGATGCCGACTTCGCGGTTGGCGCCGACTTTACTGCGGTCGATGCCGCCTGACTGTTCAATCAATTTGTGAAACGGCGTGTAAAATCCGTGCAGCATGGCGCTTTTAGCCAGGTTAGCGGCGGCGATTTTATCAAATTCAGTCTCGACATTGGCGGTGAAATCATAGTCAACGATTTGCGTGAAATGGTCGGTCAGAAAGTCGGCGATTAGTTCCCCGCTTGGCGTTGGGATAAGTTTGCCGCGGGTAGAACCGGTTTTTTCTTGGACGATGTCGCGGCTGACTTCTTCGCCGTTGTAGCTGAGGACGATGACGTCGCGCGACTGGCCTTCGCTGTCGCCTTTTTCGACGTAGCCGCGGGTCTGCACGGTGTCGATGATGGTGGCGTAGGTGCTTGGCCGGCCGATGCCGAGGTCTTCTAGCTTCTTAACCAGTGAACCTTCGGTATAGCGGGCCGGTGGACGGGCGAAGGTTTGGCGGGCGGTGATGTCGTGTGTTTCGAGTGTGTCGTCAGTGTGGAGTTTTGGCAAGAGTTCGTCTTTGCCGCCACCGTAGACGCGCAAGAAGCCGTCAAAGGTGATGACTTCGCCTTTGGCTTCAAAATGTAAGTCTGTTGCGGCCATCTCTCGGACACTATCAGCAAAGTTAGTATCACCAGTGCCACGCTCCTGCGCTGGAGTACTCTTTTCGCTTGCATCTCCACTGGAGATACTGCGCGAGCGTTCGGCTGAAACGTCCGCTCCTCGCGAACGTTTCACAGCCTCCAGCACAGAAGGTGTCGCTGGCGCTGGCGCATCTAGCGCGAGTGTCGTCTCAGAAAAAATCTGGGATTGTCTCGGGTCCCGGATTGTTTTATGAGATGCCCGAGCGCCGCCAATAGCAATTACTACCGTAGTTTTCTCTAATTTCGCTGGCGACATTTGCGATGCCAATGTGCGGCGGCGGATCAGGTCGTAGAGTTTTTGGTCGTACTCGTTGGAGGTGACGGTTTCGCGGGTGATGTCGGTCGGGCGGATGGCCTCGTGGGCTTCCTGGGCGGAGGCGGATTTGGTTTTGAATTTGCGCACAGTCGAATAATCTGGGCCGTACAACCGCTTGATAAAGTCGGTGGCACTAGCGATGGCCTGCCCGCTCAAATTGACTGAGTCGGTACGCATGTAGGTGATCTTACCATCCTGGTAGAGCCGCTGCGCCGAGGCCATGGTGGCTTTGGAGCTAAAGCCGAGCTTGGCGTTGGCTTCCTGCTGTAAGGTTGATGTCGTAAACGGCGCGGCTGGGTTGCGGGTGCCAGGCGTTTTCGAGATGTCGCTGACGGTGAACGTGGCTGGCTTGAGGCTAGTTAGGAATTCGTGAGCGGCTGCTTCGGAGTCAAATTTTTGGTTAAGCTCGGCTTTGAATTCTTGATTGTCGTGGATAAATATGGCGGTCACCTTGAACTGCGAGCTGCCTGCAAATTTCATGATTTCTCGTTCGCGTTCGACCAGCAGCCGCACTGCCGGGCTCTGGACGCGGCCGGCTGACTTGCCGCCTGGCACTTTTTGCCAGACCACTGGGCTGAGCTCAAAACCAACCAGCCGGTCGAGGATTTGCCGGGCTTGTTGCGCCTGTACTAGGTTCATGTCAACAGTGCGTGGATTCTTAATGGCATTGGTGATGGCGTCTTTGGTGATCTCGTGAAAGACGATGCGTTTGGTCGTCTCAATCGGCAAATCCAGCACTTTACAGAGGTGCCAAGCAATCGCCTCCCCTTCGCGGTCTTCATCGGTGGCCAGCCAGACATTGTCTTTGCCGACGGCCTTGACGTTTTTCTTTAGCTCGCTGATGACTTTCTTTTTCTCAGGATCGACTTCATAGACGGCAAAAAAATCATTAGCCACATCAATCGGTGGCGTGCCGTCCTTGGTTTTTTTGACAATCGAGCGGATGTGTCCCACGCTTGACAGAACGTGAAAATCCTTGCCCAAATATTTCTCAATGGTTTTAGCTTTGGCTGGCGACTCGACGATGACGAGATTTTTCATACGTCTATTATACTACAATGGCCATTGAAATTTGCCAAATCTCCACCTGTTCAGTCTCGCTCTTTTAATATATTTTGCACCTGAATGAACTATGAAAGGCGCTGTTAGTATCATTCCAAAGTGTCCTATAGTCCGCGTTACTTTGCTGACTTTTTCTAGGCCATTATTTTTTGCGAAGTGACTAGCAGCATAGAATATCAATGACGCAAATTCACCTGCCATTGCTAGCTTGCCGCTTTTTTCCGGTGTTTGAGGCTCGTCTGGACTATCAAAGTAGGCCTTCACAGAACAGAAAGCATTAACGCAATTAGCTAAAGCAATTCCTCCTAGCGCTATTTTGGGTGCAGCCTTTTTTTCGTGCATTACCCAGAGAGTACAAGCTGCTTTAACTTTATCTCCAACGTGATCGATTAATTTACCAAGCTCAGTCTCGCCATTAGTCGCTCGAGCTAGTTTACCGTCAAACGCATCGACTACGCTACCTAGAGCAAAGACAACAAACCCTCGGAAGGTGTCAATATCTTTAATCCCGATACATGCCGCAGCAGTGCCGAGAATACTTAATAACGTGGGTGGTATGCCTTCTAAGCTGAAGAATGGTGCGCTTTCTGTGACTTCAGGTGAGGAAATTTTTTCGGCTTGGGGTTCTCTGCGACGTCTGAGGAAGCTCATGAAATAGCATTATATAATTAGACTATCGCAATGTCCAATTATTCGCCCCGAGCGGCTTAATCCTGCCGTTGATTTCCAGCATAGTTAGTGCTGTGGCAAAATCAGCGGCAGATAGTCCGGACTTCTGATGGAGTTCGTCGCCGTCACGGATGCCATCAGAGATGAGCTTGATAATAATCGCTTCCTCTGGTGTTGAACTGAGGGACGACTCGGCATTGTCGATTTTTTGCAATTTTTCTGGAGAAATTACAGCCAAAACATCTTCTGCGTCTGTGATGAGATATGCCCCTTGCTTTAATAATGCATTACAACCTGCCGAGAGCGGATTGGTGATATTGCCGGGTACGACAAATAAATCTCTGCCCTGATTCAAAGCATGGGAAGCGGTATTTAATGTACCGCTACGCTCCGCGGCTTCGGTGATAATAATGCCATCCGCCAGCCCGCTTACTAGTCGATTGCGCTCCAAAAAACTCCAACGATTTACAATTTTATTATCGCCTGTCATCCATTCAGAAATGACCGCACCACCCCTCTTGATAATATCCATTGCCAGTCGATAATTAGTCCGGGGTGAAATATCGGGCAATTCATTCGGGACGACTGCCACTACTGTACCACCGGCTTCTAAAGCCGCTTTTTGAGCAATGCCGTCCACTCCTAAGGCTAGTCCGCTGACAATGATGCACCCCGCCTTTGCTAAGGCTGACACTAGTCGCTCGGTTACTTCTTTTCCGTAGGCTGAAGGCTTGCGTGAACCAACTATCGACACAACGGGCGCTTTATCTTCTGGTAATTTTCCCATATAACATAAACTTTTTGGAGGATTGGCAATATCAGTCAATCTCTGGGAGAAAATATGTTCATCTGGCAAAATTCTCTTGATTTCCATAAAAAATGTTGTGAAAAGTATTGACACTTTGTCAAATGTTTGCTATAATCAGGAGCGATTGGTTAGTTGAAGCGCTAATCAAAAGCACCTTATACCCCCTATTCTAACTATATGTTAGGTTGCGCGCAATGGCATTAAGTATTCTTACCCTCCACTTTTTGCGTAAAACGTTACGCGCATACTAACCCCTTTAACTGCCCTTTTTCAAAGGCGACCTCTGTTAAGGTGAGCACTGGATGGTGTTGATAATAATCAGGCGCGGACTTTTGGAGTTTTAGTCACGACGCTTCACTGAGACGGTAGCTCGGGTGGGTTGAAGGGTAAAAAAGCACCAGGTGATGCCCACCCTTACCTGGTGCTTTTTTAGTTGAAATTTTTTATTTTGTTTGGTTTTTCTGACAATTGCCGCAGATTCCCTCCAGCTCAAAGTGGTGTTTGGTGACGGTAAAATTATGCTTGCGGCTAAGATAGCCGACAAGCTGTTCAAGTTCTGGAGTCTGGATGGGCTCGGCGTTTTTGCAGCGGATGCAGTATAGGTGGTGATGATGTGGAATGAAGGGCTCGGCGAGTTCGTAGTAGTTTTTCCAGCCAATAGCGACAACACTGACGATATGTAGCTGATCAAAAGTGACGAGCGTACGGTAGACGCTGGCCCGGTCGATGTTTTTGCACTTTTTTGCAATATCGCTGATAGTCAGCGGAACGTCTGATTTTTGCAGCGCGTCGAAAACTTGCTGGCGCGGTTTGGTGAGGCGCAGGTTGTGCTGTTTGAATAGATCGTCGAGAGTCATGATATTGCAAGTATACAACTTATTGCAACAAATTTGCAATAATTCGGCGGATTTGGCATTATGAAACACCATGGATATAGCAATTAAAACAGTGATGAATTTGCACGATTTTGCACCATCGCCAGACGTCAATGCGGCTTTTTCTGGATTGGTGGCGGCAGCTGTGCAGGCGACAAAGTTACCGAAGTGGTGTAATGATGAGGTGTGCCGCGAAGTGCAGCGCCGTTGCTCTCTGTCGGAATCAGAGATGGAGATGTATTGGTCGCGGCGAATTGTCAGCTCAGTCTGTCCGCAGCAAGAGCTGGAAAAGTTTTGGTATATTGACAATTACCGCGAGCTAGTGCGGCGTGAAGTTGGCTTACTGGGCGGGTCGGGTTTGTCCTTGACTGACAGTAGTCGCGCGGCGATGATTGGCAGCGGTCCCCTGCCTTTGACCGCTTGGTGTTTGTGGCATCAGACGGGCACGGCGGTTGATTTGGTGGACGTGGCGCCGGCTGCTTTGGCGCAGTCGCGCGAGCTGGCACGGGTGATTGCTTGGCCAGTTGGCGAGTGCTTGGTGGCGGACGGAGCGGCGGTGGCTTTGCCAGATAATGCTTACGATGTGATTTATGTGGCTGGGCTGGCGGGCGATTCGGTTGAAGTCAAACAGCAAATTATTGATAATATTTTGCCAGCGCTTCGGCCTGGCGGGCGGATCATTGTACGCGGTGCTCATGGTGCGAAAACGTTGTTATACCCAGCGTTTGACCCGAATAGTTTGCGACGCGTGCAGCTGCTGGTCGAGTATAATCCTGACGACGATATCATTAACTCAGTATATGTGTATAAGAAAGGTTAATTATGAATGATAAGATTGCATTATATTTGGTGAACGGTGCGCTGGGTGCTGGTAAAACGACGCTGGTCGATTTTTTGGTGCAGCAGCCAGAGTTTGCTGGCGCGCGAGTGATTGAGAATGAATTTGCGTCGGAAAGTATTGATAGCTGCAGGTTGGCGCAACGCGTTGATGAGGTGGCGACAATTGCCGGCGAGTGTATCTGCTGCAGTAGCGGCGAAGAGCTGATTGACATTTTGCACGATTTTGCAATAAGCGGAAAAGCACCAGTGATCATTGAATCGACTGGCGTCGCTAACACTTTGCGGGTGGTCGAGAAATTGCTGGCTGGCGATATCTTTGAGCAGTATGATTTGAAACAGTCTTTGTATGTTGTGGATGGAGCTGAAGCCAGGGCTGATGGCCTGGCGAAGGCGTTGCTAACGGAGGCTCAGGCAGCGGACATGGTATTGATCAGCAAGCTGGATTTGCTGGCTGAGAATGATCGCCAGCAGCTAATTGAAACATTGTTGCAGCAAGGGCTGACGAAGGTTGTGGTGATGGATCATGGTAAGTTTGACTTGGCACGACTAGGCGGTGAGTCGCGGATTTTGGACTATTTGCTACTGCACGAATCTGCCGAAAACGCGGCTGAGAATGTCTTAAATTATAGCGTGATTGATGTGTCTGGCTTGGCTATTAGCTCTGAGAATATTGAGAAGATCTGGGCTAGTTTGCGAGATAAGTATGCTTTGCGGCGCATGAAAGGTGCGGTCGCTGACGGTAACGAAATATACCACATCGAGGCAACGCCGCAGCAAGTAAGGGTCACGCGCGGTGCTGCTGACGAGTCGTTAAAGCTGGTTGTCATTGGCGAGCGGGCACGTGAGATTACGCGCGCAGTAATTACGGAGGAACTTGGATGATGAATGGCGCGAGAGTGGCGGTTGATAAGCTGCTTGATATGTATGATGACTATAAGACTTTGACAGTAAAGATTGCTGCTGCGGAGCGCCGTTTGGCGTTGGCGAAATTGAAGAATGGCGATGTTGAACAAGTACAAACTAAACTTGACGGTTTGCGGCGAGACCAGCAACAACTGTCTGATGACATGACGTTTGATACGCCATTGATTTGGGTGATGTATAAATTTGAGGCATATAAGGATGAGGCGCAGCCGATTCGAACGATGCACGATTTTCGCTTGCACTGTTCGAAACCAGGCTATATTTGCACCAAGCGCTTTATATTTCTTAATGCACATTTGTGCAGTAACGGGCAACGTCCCCTGACGGACAGCGAACAATATCCCGACGAAATGCTGCTCAGTGAGATTTTTCCGTTACTTAGCGAAATTGAACAAGATGAAGTTTTCTTGTCCAGTTGGCGCGCGCATGAATATTACCAGGAAGATGGCGCGATTAAAAAGTGGCAAAATTACACGCCAAGCAGTTCATAAGGATATTTTGGCTGGTCGATTTTATCGGCGCGCGCGTCAGTGATGACGTATTCAGCTTGGCCGTTGACGACTTTTTGCGATAACTTCCCTTTGACGGTCAACCAAGTTCCATCTGGATAGTCGATAAAAAAGTTTTTTTCAACAAGAATTTTCATCGGGACGCTGTCGACGGCGCAGCAGCTGATGACGTAGCGCGCGATATAGAAATAATTGTAGCCGTAGTTTTTTAGCAAGCCGTTTGAGACGAAGCCGGTTATAGAGATGTCGGTGTTGTTAAAATATGAAGTTTGCTTACAGGAATTTATGGCGGTTTTCCAGCGGTTGATTGAAATGGCGGAGCTGCCTTCTCTGGGTTTAGGAGTTTCGCAGCGGCTTTCCGGCTCGATGATTGCTGGGCTTTCTCTCTGAGCGAGACTGCTGGGCGATAGTGGTTTTGGCGGTAGTAAGTAGCCAGCCAGTAAGATAATTATTGCCAAATAAGACGCTGGCTTGACACTTTTTAAGCTGAATTTAGCAGGTTTAACAGAGACTTTAAGTTTTAATTGCAACATTGTGTCAATAAGCAAAAGTATGATTCCAATGATGCTGATAATGCTGGCAAATATGTGATATCGCGGGTGAATGTAAAAACCGAGCTGGTCGCGGCAAGCTAATAGCAATATATAGCCGCACACGATAATTCCGCCGATTGATTTTAATAAATTAACGCGCATATAGGTTTACTCCTATCCCCGCCGCAAACGATAACGCGAAAATTATCAGCACAATTACCGCGATGAAACGCCAGCGAAAAGTTGTTTTCATGAGCATAATCAGCTTGATATCGACCATCGGGCCAGCTAGTAAGAAAGATAAAATTGAGCCGGTCGTGAAGCTGCGCGCGTATGCCAGCGCAAAGAAGGCGTCGATACTAGAACAGATCGAAACGATAAAACTGAGGCCAATCATAGCGGCAACTGATAAGATAATGTCGCTGCCGACGGCGTTTATAATAAAGCGCGGAACGAAAACTTGAGTTGCGGCGGCGATGCTGGCGCCGATGGTTAGCATGGTGAATAATTGCCAAAATTCATTGCGCGAGGAACTGAATAATTCTGGCAGATTTGAGCTGTGTTTGTGCGAGCGGCAGTAGCTTTTGAACTCTGGATTTATGATGGAGTCTTCCTTGAAAAAGCTGACGATGAAAGCGGTTATCTGAACGATGACAAGCGCGAAAATAACCCGCCACCAAACCATGCGCGGCTCGAAACTGAAGGCGGTGATAGTGGCGATGATGGTGATTGGATTGAGGATTGGCGTGGCGAACAGAAAACTAACGACATCGGCGGGTTTTAGGCCGCGGGCTAGTAAGCTGCGGGCGACCGGCACGTTGCCGCATTCGCAAACTGGCAGCGCCAGTCCCGCTATCGATAAGACAAGCCGGCGGAATAATGCGTTTTTTGGTAAGATTTTGACCAGCTTTTCCGGCGGTAAAAAGCGGCGGATCAGAGCGGAAATGATAGTCCCTAAGATAAGAAATGGGACCGCTTCAACGATGACGCTCAGTGTGAGCGTTAGGAAATCTTGCAGCGATAATGCTGCTTGAGATAGCCATTTGCCAGCCTCGCCGCTAGCTAGCCATACGCCAAAATGGAGGCTAAAATTGTGAAAAATGACAACTAGCGAACCAGCCGCAATCCAGCCGAGAAGCTCCCCGTTGTTGGATATGAAGCTAGCAAGTCGATTATTAGGCTTTTTAATTTTTGCCATATATAAATTATACCGTACGCGCTTTGTGTTATACTAAATCATTATGAAACATCTCTGGCATTCGCATCACCCATTTCGGATTTT
>CAURVB010000020.1:0-13530 GCA_963528615.1 uncultured Candidatus Saccharibacteria bacterium
CATCAGTAGCACACGCTTGCCGTCGCTGCTATACAGCGCTACTTTTACGCTAACCTCGTGTCGATCATACATTGCGCTCATAGCCCCAATTCCTTTAGCTGCGCTGGATCAACCATTGACGGCGAGTCCATCATCACATCGACACCCGAACCGTTCTTTGGAAAGGCCAAGGTTTCGCGAACATTAGTTTCGTCAATAAGTTCCATGAGGATGCGGTCGACGCCAAAGGCACAGCCAGCGTGCGGCGGCGCGCCGTATTTGAAGGCATTGAGCATGGCGCCAAATTTTTCTTCGACGTAGCTTTCGCTAAAGCCAAGTAGATCAAACACTTTGTATAGCACCGCTGGGTTATGGTTGCGCACGCCGCCAGAACAAATTTCGTAACCGTTCATCACCATGTCGAATTGGTCGGCGACAATTGCCAATTTATCAGCATCAGTGGCAGCAGCTTCCAAGGCTTGCAAGCCACCTTTTGGCATGCTAAACGGATTGTGGCCAAAGTCAAGCTTCTTGCCGCGGTCATCCCACTCGTAGAATGGAAAGTCGATAATCCAAGCCAAGGCTACCTCATCCGATTTTTTCAGGTCGAAGTGGGCAGCAAATTCGTTTCGCAAGCGACCAAGCACGGCGTTGACGACTGGGCGGTTATCAGCGCCGAAGAATATAACATCACCGTCCTCAGGGTTCATTTTCTCTATAAGTAATTTGTGTTCTTCATCTGACAAGAACTTTGCTACTGGCGAAATCACATCATAGCCATAAAAATCACTACTAGTGATCGGGATTACATATCCCTGTGCCTCGTCGGGGTGTTTTATTTTAACATATTTAATGTAAGGCAAACCGCCCGCTCCCTCACTTGTAGCAATATCCTCAAACTGTTTGATTTGCTTGCGGCTGAGACTGGCGCCGTTCTTCACGCAAATCGCCTTGATACACTCAGCGTTTTTGAACACACCAAATTCAGTGTTGGCGAATACATCGGTCAGCTCAATCAGCTCCATGCCAAAACGCAGGTCCGGCTTGTCCGAGCCGTAGGTCTCCATGGCGTCGCGGTAAGAAATCCGCGGAATTGGACTGCCGTCACCGACCGCGAGACCACTCAAATCCAGCAACTTCTTATCTGCGAAATCGGTTGCGAGCTGCCGCATCAACGGTTCGACCTCACGACGAACTTCCTCGCCGTCTTCCACGAAGCTCATCTCCAAATCCAGCTGATAAAACTCACCATACAGTCGATCGGCCCGCGGATCTTCATCGCGAAAACACGCCGCCAACTGGTAATATCGCGGCACACCGCCAACCATCAGCAGCTGCTTGAACTGTTGCGGCGCTTGCGGTAGAGCGTAAAACTTACCCTCTTGCAAACGACTGGGGATCAGAAAATCGCGTGCACCTTCAGGGCTAGAATTTGCCAAAATCGGCGTCTGAATCTCGATGAAGTCGCGGTCGTCCATATACTGATGCATGCGCCGGTACATTTCAGCACGTTTTTTCAGCATCTGCTGCATCTTTGGACGGCGCAGATCAAGGTAACGATACTTAAAACGCAAGTCCTCGCCCGCTTGGTTTTCCTCGGCGAACGGCTGAATTGGCAAGGTCTCAGCACGGTTGAGGATCTCTAAGTTTTCCACCACAATTTCCACATTACCACTGGCAATATTTGGATTTTTCAAACCTTCGCCGCGCTCAGTCACCACACCGCTGGCACGAATCACAAACTCATCACGCAGACTCTCCGCCAGACGAAACGCTTCCGCCTGCTCAGGATTAATCACCAGCTGCACCAACCCAGTATGGTCACGTAGGTCAATAAAAATCAGCCCGCCGTGATCGCGCCGGGAATGCACCCAGCCAGCCACTGTAATATTTTTCCCAACTTCATCAGAGATCTTTACTGCCAAAATTCGATTTTTCATATCTGTTATTATAGCACGACTTAGGAAGTTTCCCCAGACTTAAACATCACGGCGAGTCTTTGTTGGCGTGTTATTCTTCTGCGGATTTGTCGCAGCTGCCTCTCGCAAATCTCCATAAACATCGTATTCATCAATAATCTTTCGCCCCAACAAAGCCTCAATTACGTCTTCCAAACTCAACAAGCCAACCGTTTCTCGAAATTCATTTACAACAATAAACAAGTGGTGTTGCGTCTTCAAAAAAGCAGCCAACGCATGTTGTAGAGTCTGATTCTCGCGAATATAATAAACATCTCGACCCATCACTGTTTCAGCACGGTGGGATTTTATTTTATGATCAATTGTCAGCAAATCTTGAATTCTCAACATCCCAATCACGTGATCAATATCGCCTTTAATAACCGGAAAACGACTATAGCCTTTTTTATGAAGATCGTCGAGCACTAGCGGCCCAAGAAGTTCATCAGCCGACACTGATTCAATCATGCTCCGCGGCGTCATCACGCCCTCAATTTTCATATCGTTAAACCTTAATCCATTAGTAATCAATTTCTTTTCATCGGCAGAAAGAACTCCGTCAGACCGTGCTACCATTTCCAGCAATTCGTCCTTTGACTCAATTACATAATCATCGTTAATCACTGGCGCGACCGAACGAATTAACGAAAATAATGCTTGATATTTTTCAATCGTCACTAAAATAAACAGCTCATATTTTTCGTATAATTGCTGCGAGTATTTTTGCCACAAACGAATCCGTGCTATTGCGCCGACCTCAAGAGCCACCACCACCGACAGCATCAACCCAAATGCCCAATAAAACAAATTGATACTAATCACCGTTAAGACAACCAGACATAAAGATGCCATCACGCGCTGTAGGGAAATAATATCTCGTAAGAATTTTCGTTGAAGCAGAGATAATTCGGCTTTTTTATCACCTGTGTTGCTACGCCGTCTTAGTTCAAATTGACTATGCGAAGACAGCTTTGGCTGGACGCCTAAAACCACTAGCAAGACCACCAGAAACGTCACATATCCAAAAATTAGCACAATCGTCATGGTTTTATTGTACCGCACTTCATGCTATACTGACTAGAGTAAATGGAGGTCAAATGAACAAGAAAAGTTGGATAATTTTCTCGATTATCGTGGTAGCAATTGTTGGTGGAATGATTTATATCTCGACGCAAAACCGCCTGGATGTAAGCGATATCAATAACGAACAATTAAATAAAACGATTGGTGCGGAATCCAGAAATGGCGATATCGCCGACCATGAATTTGGCAGTAAAAGTCCTAAAGTCACCATCATTGAATACGCTGATTATCAGTGTCCTGGCTGTAGTACCGCCGCACCAAAAGCTAAAGAAGTCACCGAAAAATATAAAGATAGCGTCCAACTTATTTTCCGCAACTTCCCAATCGCCAGCTCTCACCCAAATGCCCGAGCCGCCGCAGCTGTAGCTGAAGCAGCTGGATTACAGGGGAAATTCTGGGAGATGAATAATCTACTATACGCCAATCAAGATGCTTGGAAAAATGCTAACGCCGCAGATCGCGATAACGTTTTTAGGTTGTATGCCGAGCAGCTGAAGCTTGATTTAAACCGGTATAAAACCGACATTGCTAGTAGTAGAGTTAAGCATAAAATTGATTTTGACATGGCGCTAGGCCGCAAGCACGGCGTTGCCGCTACACCAACTTTCTATATTAACGGGAAAAATACCGAAATGGACAATTCAGGATCGATTGAGGCGGCCGTTAAGGAAGCTCTGAAAAAAGCTGGCGTCGAAATTAAAAATTAGCCGATTTCATAAAATACCAAAATCCCGCTCCGGTGCCTTGGAGCGGGATTTGTTTATAGTCGTCCCTATTCTACTGTGAGAGCGACTGCACGTTTACTGTGCTATGTATGTTTGCCATTCGGCAGGCACCACATCCACTGCGATCTTTTTGCGCCTAGAAGACACAAACTTGATTGCTATTGGCATGTGTTTTGTACTCCTCGTACTTATGTGCAGCCCCACGCGCTTCGACCTTTATTACTTATTTATCAGCAATTTAATGCTTCGGCGCGAGACACATCAATCATGGTATCAAACGTCAATTAGTACGTCAAGCAAAACTCCACCACGATGTTTATTTTTAGATATTAGAATAAACGGATTCGCTTAGCCACAAACATAACTAGCAGAATTAATAGCACTGTAAAGCCAGTAATGACTGGGTAAGCCCAAGGCTCTCCTTGGAACGGTAAAGCAATATTCATGCCATACATACCATAAAAAACGTTCGGAATCGCCAAGAGAATGGTGATGGCCGTTAAGACTTTCATTCGTTGATTTAATGTGTTATTAGCGACAGTTGAATAGGCATTCTGAATGCTGGAAATAGTGTGAGTGCTGGAGCTAATCGCTACAAGAATCTGTCGAATGTGCAAATCAATATCCCCTAGTGCCTCTAAATCACGCGTTTTAAATAAATGACGCCGATTTTCCATCAGCTGAGCAATCACCCGCGACATCCCCTCCAAGCTACTGCGATATTCGTTGAGCGTATCTTCAATTGCTACAAATTTAATAAAATCAGAATTCTCAACTTCACGACGACTTAATCGCTGACGAGCATCACTAATTTTCTCCGTCAATAAATGAACACGCTGCTCGTACTGAGAGATAATATATGCTAAATTGGCTGCAAAGATTCCCGCTGGGCGCTCAGTGGTACTAAATAGAAAATCACTAACCTCCAAAGGCGAAAATTTAGCGTGTGGCGAGATCGTAATATAATGACCACCACTAATCGCGATTAAAAACGGCACTGTTTTACCAGAATCAGTTCGCCCAAACGGTATACGAGTAAAAATATATTCGATACCATCATAAAACTCCGCCCGAGGCAACTCATGAATATCTAAAACGTCACGAACGATATTGACGGACAACGACAAAGCTTTCGCCACCCGTGACGCATCAAAACTTCCGCCCAAATGAATCCAGCCACTTTTATGCATCCGATTCACCTGCACCAGCTTTTCAGTCAGAGATCTGCGCTCAAAGTAACCCACCGTCATGAGTAAATTATAGTATAAATGATAAAGATTGGCAATTAAAGCTTACGCTTATCGTCGGCGCAAAAAATAATAACCAACAACAAATGCTAGAATGATGCTTATTCCAGTAATTGCCCAAAACATCAGCGGGTTGTCATTACCAGGAACCGGCACGTTCATGCCGTATAAGCCGGCGATCATCGTCGGGATAGTCAGCGCCACGGTGATTACCGTCAGCAGGCGAATCGTTTCATTCAGGCGCGTATCCATCACTGCCCGGTAGCTATCACGAACGTTAGTAATGGTTCGCAGTAGGCTTTTACAACGCGCAATCACCTGCTCTAAATCAATCGAGATATCTTCAACGTCTTCCTTATCGTCAGCTTTCAGGCGAAGCTTTTGTGTGGCCAGCAGCCGCTCAATCGCCCAATTCATCGGAATAAGTGCGTCTAGATAATCATTTAATTTACGTTCGTATTCCGCCAAAGTCGCAATATCTTTAACTCGCAAAGTATGAATACTATCGGTAGCAGCACGCATTTGACGATTAATAGTCGCCACTCGCCGCTGATATTGCATTGAAATCGCCTCAATCATCGCCACCAGCAGCTCAATTTGCCTATCAGTCCTAAGATGCATTTTATCAATAAACGGCTGCCATAATCTCCCCAAACTATCCCGCGATAATGTCACAAGATAATCTTTATTTAAACAAAACAAAATCGGCGTGGTAAAATCATTAAAATCATCATCAGTGTCTGGCAAACGAGCAATTAAGTACGTCCAGTCGTTATCAAACTCAATACGCGGCACTTCATGCGGATCAAGTGCATCACTGATCAGATCCTCATCTAGACCAAGCGTCAATAATTGCGATATCTCCTCCTCGTGTGGACGCTCACAGCGTACCCAAGAACCTACCCGCAAGAATTCCTGCGGACTAATCACCGAGTCGTTACTGGTAGAACGGAGATATTGCAACATAGTTTTATATTATAAAATAAATACCTAACAAACACAAGAAGCTCCTGCTTTATTACGAGGAACTTCTTGCTAGAAATGTTATGATTGGACGCGCGTACCAGCCGAGCCGTTAATTGCTTCGGCAGTTTTTTCTAATGAGGTGATAATTGCCGTACGGCCAGATTTACAACTTAAAAACGACAATGCAGCCTGGGTTTTTGGCAGCATGGAGCCAGACGCAAATTGCCCGTCGTCAATATATTTTTGCATTTCAGCCACCGAAATTTCGCCAAGCGACTGTTCGTCTGGTTTGCCAAAATTGATTTTAGCAGCATCAACCGATGTCAGGATCAATAGCGTATCCGCATCCAAAAGATCCGCCAATTTGGCCGCGCCAAAATCCTTATCTATCACTGCCGCTACGCCTTTTAGCTGCCCAGTTTCATCCTGCAGAACAGGAATGCCGCCGCCGCCAGTTGACACTACAGTAACTCCGGCGTGAACCAGCGCCTTAATAACCTCAGCTTCAACGATTGTCTGTGGTTTCGGCGAAGGTACAACGCGCCGCCAGCCACGACCAGCATCTTCTTTCACCGTATAGCCACGCTCGCTGGCAACAGTTTTAGCCTCCTCTTCCGAATAAAACGGGCCAATTGGCTTGGTTGGGTTTTGGAAAGCTGGGTCGCTTAAGTCAACAATCGTCTGAGTTACAACACTTATAGCACGATTATTCATTTGGTTAACTGCAAATGCATCATGAAGAGCTTGTTGCAACCAGAAGCCAATTAAACCCTGGCTCATGGCGCCAGAATCTTCCAAAGGTAAACTTGGCACGTCAACCGTATTGATTGCCTCTTCGTGCAGGACGATATTGCCGACCTGCGGACCATTTCCATGAACAATCGCCACATTATGACCCGCCTGGATAAGCGGCAAAAGTTGACGAACTGTCTCATCGGCCACCCGCTGTTGCTGCTCAGATGCGGCTTCGCCCTGCCGTTGCAGGGCGTTACCACCGAGCGCTACTACAATAGTACGCTTCTTATCCATCTACTACAGCGCTCCAAAGATTGCAATAACCGCAACGCTAATAATCGCGAATACTGCCATAATTGGTGCTGAGCGTTTTAGCCAGTCGCGATACGACACACCTGCCAGTGCCAAGCCGCCCATCAGAGAAGCAATAGTTGGCGCCATCATGTTAAGTAGACCTGACGCTGTAGCAAAGGCTGCCACCATGACTTCTTTGCTTGAGCCAACCAGATCAGCAATTGGCGCAATAACTGGCATAGTTGCTGCTGCCAAACCTGATGATGATGGCACAATGAATGACATTGGCAAGTAGAACAGATATGCCAGCACACCAACAACGCCACCGCCAGCATCTTTCAACAACGCCTCACCCCAGCTGATGATAGTGTCTTGGATCTCACCGTTAGTCATCACAACAGAGACGCCGGTTGCCACTGCGATAATCAAAGCAACTGGTAAGATATCTTTCACGCCGTCAATGAAGGTGTCAACTGGGAAAATACCTTCTTTTTTAAACTCTTTATAGTAAATTGCGGTAATAACAATTGTTGAGATTAAGAATAGTGCGGTAATTTCATTAAAGTACCAGTCGCCAAAGGCCGCACTGTGCACTACGCCAAATACTGCACCGATAATTGGCAACTCTGAAGCCCACTTAAACAGGTCGGCGAATAATGTAATTTCCCAACTTCCCCAAGGAATCAGAGAAAGGACCATCAGCACAAACGTAATAGCGAAGACACCCATGACGGCTTTTCGTGGACCAGTAAATTTCGGTACGTTAGTCATATCCAAGGCCGCTGTGGCTGGCTTATAGCGAACATCTTCTTTATATTTACCAGCTTTCACCTTTGCTGCGTAACGCATAGTGAAGATGATTGCTGCGATCAAACACAGCACCAAAATGATAGACATTATTGGGATAACATTGCCCAATTTAATATCAGCAGTCTTTGCGGCAACGCCAGTTGAGAATGGATTAATGGTCGAGCCAAGCACGCCTGTACCAGCACCGAGCACGATTACCATCACACCAGTCATTGCGTTGTAGCCAGCAGCAATCATCATCGGTATAACTAGTGCGTAAAATGCCACAGTTTCTTCCTGCATGCCGTAAGTTGTACCACCGATAGCAAATAGCGTCATCAAAATTGGAATGAGCCACTTTTCCTTGCCCTTCATCTTCCGGAGCAGCGCACCGAGAGAGGCGTCAAGAGCACCGGTTTTCATGGTAACACCCAGGAATCCACCAAGCACCATGACGAAAACAATCACATCAAGCTTGTCGGACATGCCTTTAATCGGCGCAGTGAAGACGTCCCATAAACCTTGTCGATCATGTTTATCGACTTCAGTCTCTTTACCATCCTTCTTTTCCTTGACAGTGCGATCTTTATTTACTACATGATACGACCCCGCGATACGATTGCCATCATCATCTGTTTTATAAAGACCTGATGGGATAACCCATGTTAGTGCTGCCATGATAATAATCACGACAAACAGAACAGTAAACGCCGATGGTGAGCGGAGCTTCTGCTTTGCTTTTTTAATTTTTTCTACCATTGCCTCGGAGCCTCCTTCACTCCCTTATTACGACAACAACTACAACGTCAAAGCCATGACGGCTTTAATTGTATGCATACGATTTTCCGCTTGATCAAATACAATCGAATGTGGCGAACGGAACACCTCATCCGTAACTTCCATGGAATCTAGACCAAAATCTTCCTGGACCTTCTTGCCAGTAATTGTCAATGCGTCGTGGAATGCTGGCAAACAGTGCATGAACTTAACTTCAGGATTCCCTGTCAGGTTGATCATGTCACGATTGACCTGGAAATGGCGCAATTGGTTGATGCGCTCAGCAAATTTGTCTTCCTCACCCATTGACACCCAAACGTCAGTGTAAATAACATCAGCGCCACGCAAAGCTTCTTCGAAGTTGTCGGTGATGGTTATACGTGCATGACTTGATCTTGCGAAGTGATGAGCCTTATCAACCAGAGTCTGTTCTGGATGTAGTTCACGAGGTGCCAAAATACGGAAATCAATGCCCATTTTTGCCGAACCAATCATCAGCGAGTTTGCCATATTATTGCGGCCATCACCCACAAATACCAGCTTGGTACCTTTGAGCTTGCCTACATGGTCCTCAATAGTCATGAAGTCAGCCAAAATCTGCGTCGGATGGAATTGATCGGTCAATCCGTTCCACACCGGCACGCCGGCATGCTTCGCCAAATCTTCCACAGTCTTGTGCGCAAAGCCGCGAAACTCAATACCGTCAAACATCCGCCCAAGTACCTTGGCGGTATCTTCAACTGTCTCTTTCTTGCCGAGCTGGATGTCGTCTTTACCCAGGTATTCCGGCGCGATACCGAGGTCGTTAGCCGCCACCGTAAAGGCGCAGCGTGTCCGCGTCGAGGTTTTCTCAAACAACAACGCCACATTTTTACCTTCATGAATCCGGTGCGGCACACCAGCATATTTCAGCCGCTTATATTCACACGCCGTATCCAGTAGTAAACGAATTTCTTCCGCCGTGTAGTCGCTTAAGGTTAGTAGCGACCGGCCTTTCAAACTTTGCGCCATTAAAACACATCCTCCCGTACCAGCGGCATACTCATACAGCGCGGGCCGCCGCGGCCGCGTCCAAGCTCAGCACCGCTCACTTCAATAACTTCAACGCCGTGCTCGCGCAGTTTTTGGTTGGTGACATAGTTGCGGTCATAAGTTACCACCACGCCCGGCGCAATCGCCAAGGTATTGGAGCCGTCATTCCACTGCTCGCGGGCTGCTGCAATCGGATCGCCGCCGCCACACTCAATCAGCGTGACATTTGGCACCTCCAGTGCCACTCGCAAGACGTGTTCAAGATCTGTCTCGTGCGTAATACGCGGGAACGGCTGGCCTTCAACTTTCTCCAGCACGAAACAATTCATCTTGCCGCCGCGATCGCGAATTTCCGGATGAATAGTAAACTTGTCCCGATCAATCATGGTAAACACTGTGTCCAGGTGCATGAAGGCGTGCGACTTTGGAATCTCCATGGCAACGACTTTCTTAAAGTTGGAACCGGCAAACAGCTTGGTTGCCATCTTTTCAATCGCTTCAGCTGTGGTACGCTCCGATACACCGATTGCCATTACTTTGTCATTTAATACTAATTCATCGCCACCCTCAATTGAGAATTTTTCAGTACGGTTATACCAAACTGGTACGCGATTCGCGAAGCGTGGATGATGATCGATGATATAACGCATAAATAGCGACTCACGACGACGAGCCGTCCAGTGCATCTTATTTATAGTCAGACCATTACCAATGGCTGCAGCCGGGTCACGCGTAAAGTACAAATTTGGCATCGGGTCTAGATAGAACGGATAATGATTCTTCTCAATCATATTATGCAGCTGCTGATGCTGGTCTGGCGGCAAAGTAATTTCATCCTTACGCACACCAGCCATAATCTTGCGGATCATAGCGTGAGTTGGCAAATCCAACAAGAATTGACGCAGAGTCTGAGTAACACGGCGTGAATCCTGCTTAGAAGCAGCCAACATTTCATCAACAAATTGTTCACGCAATTGGTCTGTACTGAGCGACTCTGCCACCATTTGATCCAGATACAGCACTTCAACACCATGTTTTCTTAGTACTTCTGCAAACGCGTCGTGCTCAGCCTGCGCCACCTTCAGATATGGAATATCATCAAATAAAAGATCGGTCAGGTAATCTGGCGTTAAATTTTCCAGCTCTTCACCTGGCCTATGCAGCAAAACGGTCTTAAGTTTTCCTATTTCAGACGTGATGTGAATTGGCTCATCCATCACAACCCTCCCCTGTTTATATTACTAATGTTTTAATTGTAACACGTTTATGTTTTTGAACAAGAGGATATGATTGCTAGGCTGGCTTCGGTTCTAATCGTAAATTGTTGGTGATTTTTTAGCCATTCATCGACTGCCCGCGCCGCACCCGGTAAGGCTTCATTGGCGTAATCATCAACAATGATGGTCGCCGTTTCCTGAAATTTGCCGTCGCACACACGAAATGAATCGGCAATTGACTCATAAAAATCGCCGTCAAAAAACGCAAAGATGATACGTTCCGGTACGTCGTCAGGGGTGAAATCAGCAAACCAGCCTTTGTGAACAATCGGCATTTCCAAGCCGGCTTTTTTGAAATTTTGGATGAAGGTTTTGCGCGGCGCCAACAATTCGCCCGCTTTGAACTGCTCGCCCGCAGCGCTGGCGTCTAGCTGAGTCTTTTCTGGCAAGCCCATAAACGAATCATAAACATGAAACTCGCCCGTAAAATCATAGGCGTCCAGCAGCCGCCGGATGAACAAACTAGTCGTGCCAACGTAACAGCCAAACTCGACGATGTTGCCAGTCGCGCCGCTCCGCAGTACCTTTTCCAGCTCTCGCAGCAAGACGCCGAGTTCTTTAGCGTCAACTTGGTCAGAAATGATGGGATATTTGGCGAGGAGTTGGTCAGTGATCATTGGTATATTATATCGCAATATATTAACTTGATGCCGGCCGGTATTATTCCCCCGCGCCGTATTGCCTGAAAGTATTTACATACTTTTGAATAAACTCTTCTTTGCGATCCGCATTATACTGCATAATAAACCGCGGATGCTCCAACGGCACGATAGTGTCAAAGAAATGATGCTCATTATTTATATTGGTCAAAAACTTAGAATTTTCACCGCTGCCGATACAAAAACAAACGGACGTATCAATATTAAAATCAATCTGGCGCCTCAGCGAATCTACGATAAAAGGATATAGACATTTTTTCAGAACTGCATTTTCATAATAATTGCAATTTACCCAATTACCTTTCAAATTTATCTTTTCAATACCTAGCGGACACACAAAACTCATGTAAAATTGCTTATAAAAATTCTGACGTCCACCGTATTCTTCCATTACTTCATATAAGAAACTTGACGAGCGTTTATTCGCTCCAAAAGCGTCTATAGAAATCCCAGTGTCTTTTTGTAAATGATTAACGTCTTCAAACGGCACACCGGTAAGCGCTGTCCCGCGCCGCGCTGGCGAGCTGCCCAAAATCATAAACCGCCGCTTATTATCATGATAATATTTATGGTAAAACCGACACGTTATTTGCGTTATTTGCTGCTGATTAGCGCCAGCGAATGGATTGATTAGGCGATATTTTTCCGGCAAGTTTATGCTGGCACTTTTTAGCGCATCGTTAAACGCCAATATTTTTTGAGCGATGGTTTTGGATTTCATATGTATTTTTATTGTAAATGATGTACGTCAAAATGCTAAAATTAGGCTATGAGAAATTTCTTGCCGAAACAATTAGACATAAAGCACCTCGAGCTCCCGCGACCCGCCCTACAAAAGTCAAACCTAATTGTATATGGCGAAATTCACGGCATCAAAGAAAATGCCGATATTATCTATACCCTAGTTAGGGAACTTGACATCCAACGATTGGCTATTGAAGCCAGTCCTACCGTATTTGGCTTCATCAATTCAGTAAAGATTAATTCTTATGATTTTTCCTTAGTTGACGAAGACCTTTTTGATTTGAGCATTCTATCTCTTGAGATGATAAAAACGATAGCAATTCTTCTGCAGCAAAATCGACTTAAAGAACTCATTTTTATTGATACATTTTTTGACAATTTAGATGAGGACGCCGTCATACCACCAAGCCCGCAGGAACGAGAAGAACAACTAGCTAAAAATATCCTCGGAATTGACGACTCTCTACCAACATTATGTATTATGGGACAATGGCATACGCAGCCCAAAGTTGTTACAGATGGCGAAACACGGCATGAATCAGCGTTATATCGCTTGAGAAAAACAAAACCAAATGTACCGTTTATTCACAATATCTATCGACAAGGAGAACTATTTAATGATGGAAAAATAATTGAATTACCAGACAACCCAGCAGTGTCGTCTTGTTACGAGATTGTCCAGAAAACCGATATTGATTTTGACCTTCACGTACCCGAAGCGACAAAAATATCACTATGCTAAAATTATAGTATGAAAATATCTAGCCCTGCGTTCGCCGAAAACGCTAAAATACCAAAAATTTACTCCAAGCTCGGTGGCAACCAACGACCGCCGCTCGAGATCGACGATGTGCCAGCAGACGCCAAAAGCCTGGCAATCGTCTGCCACGACCCTGACGCGCCTGGGCGCGATGGATTTTACCATTGGACGGTTTGGAATTTGCCTAGCAAAACCACTGAAATCACCAGCGAATCACTACCTGCAGATGCCGTTGAAGGTGTTACCAGTTGGGGCCGTCCTGGCTGGGGCGGACCGCAGCCGCCGTTTGGCACGCACCGCTATCAATTTTACGCGTACGCGCTGGACACCACACTAGATCTGCCAGACAGTACAAAGCCCAAAGAACTCATCGCTGCTCTCACGCCGCACATTATCGACCAGGCTGTGCTGACTGGAAAATTTGGCGTGCTGGATATTTTGCGGCGGGGCTAAAGACAGCTCTCTGGCTTACATCCGCGAAATATCAGCACGAAGCTGGTTAACT
>CAURVB010000021.1:0-12268 GCA_963528615.1 uncultured Candidatus Saccharibacteria bacterium
CGCTGGAAAACACTTACGGAATTTTGGTTTACCAAGAGCAATTTATGCAAATTTCTAAGGAATGGTGCGGCTTTACCGGCGGCCAAGCTGATACGCTGCGTAAAGCTGTCGGTAAGAAAAAAATCGACCTAATGAAAAAGGTTAAGCCGGAGTTCGTCGAGGGCGCGGTCAAAGTCGGCGGCGCCACCCGCGAAATGGCGGAAACCTTTTGGACGCAGCTGGAGGAATTCGCTAATTACTGCTTTAATAAGTCGCACGCCGCTTGTTACGGCTTAATCGCTTATTGGACGGCCTATCTAAAAGCGCATTATCCGGACGCTTTCATGGCGGCGCTGATGACCAGTGACCACGACGATACTGATCGTTTGGCGATTGAAATTACTGAGTGCAAACACATGGGGATTGACGTATTAAGCCCAGATGTTAATGAGTCATTCGTCGAATTTGCGGTGGTACCTAATGAGAATAAAATTCGCTTCGGTATGTCGGCAGTTAAGGGTGTTGGTGTTGGTGCGGTTGAGGAAGTGCTACGTGCGCGCGAAGAAGGTGCTTTTTCTTCAGTGGAAGATTTTGCCAAGCGTGTTTCGACCAGTAAATTTAATCGCAAGGCTTGGGAGTCGTTGATTAAATCCGGCGCCTTTGATGATATGGGCGATCGGTCGGACTTGCTATTTAATCTGGATTTTATCACCGCCTTTGCATCTAAGCTTCAAAAAGAAGCCGCCAGCGGTCAAACGGATTTATTTGGCATGCTGGGAAGTGATGAGGCAGCGAAAATCCAGTCAACACTTCATCTGCAAAAAGCTCCCGCCAAGCATGATGATAAAGAACGTTTGATGTGGGAGCGGGAACTGCTGGGACTCTATATATCGGCACATCCACTGGATCGATACGAAACATATTTAAGTGAGCAGACACAGCCGTTGACGCAGCTGGTGCCAGAATATGATAGCCGGATGATGACAGTTGGCGGAATTATTAGTTCAGTGCGGACAATTGTCACAAAAAGCGGTTCAAAGATGGCTTTCATGGGAATTGAGGATAAGTTTGGTGAAGGCGAGGTAATAGTTTTCCCAAATCTATATGAAAAAGTTGGCGCCAAGCTGCAGCAAGACGCGGTAATTCGGGTGTCTGGCAAAAATTCAGCGCGGGATCGCGATGGTAATTTGGGCGATGAGAGCAAACTGATTGCTGACGATATTATTGTGATTACCGATGGCGATATTGATGGATATGAATCAACTGGTCGTAAGATGGAGGCGCCGAAAATCAGTACTGCAGTAAAGAAGGAACGTCGCGAAGCTTATCGTAGCCGGAAAGAGGGCGTTTCTGTTAAGCCTGCCACAAAGGCCACTGCCGTAAAAGCTCCGGTAAAAACAAATACTCAGCCTATCAATGTTACACCAGAAACCCCCGTCTCTAAGTTATTTGTACACATTAAAGATCCGAACGACCATGCACGCCTGATAAAAATGAAGTCAGTGTGCGGTGAGCATGCTGGTGTAACTGAGGTGGTGCTGGTATTAGGTGAGGAAAATAAGTCAGCCATGCGTCTACCGTTTAAGGTGGATACAAATGACAATTTATTAAACCAATTAAAAAACACTCTGGGCGAAGAGTGCGTAGTTTTAAAATGAAAATAGCCCGCCAAGAGGCTCAAGCCGAGACTTAATGTCTCAAGGCGAGCTATTTTCTTGCGGGCCAAAAAGCCCTTCATTGCTGGCGGTCCTCGCCTTCCGCTGACCGCCCCTCTCGCAGCGGGATGATAAGACAAAGGAGTGCGAGGAGGACACCCACGCTCTGCCAGAATGACAGAGCGGGGGTGCTGAAAAGGTTATGCAGCGCCCCAGTCAGAAAAACTACTGACCAGGACACGAGGGCGAGCATAGTCGCCCAGAAAATTATGTTGATGGTCATAGTGATGGCCATCAACATAATTGAGAAGATTTTCTTCATTTTTCTCACCTCCTCTTAAAGGGTGAGCTCAAAGCTAAAGGGCGACTTCTGCCCTTTAAAGACAAACTTTGAGCAAAAGTTAATATATATATCATATAAGACAGAAAAAGTCAAGCAAAACACCCAAAATATGGTATAATATAAAAATTATTTTCTGACTGGAAAATTCATTCCAAACAGCGTAATTCCCGTTGCCACCGACACGTTAAAGGATTCTTTCTGGCCAAACATCGGAATTTCTACGGTGAATTGACAGTTTTCTAGCAATTCTGGCGTAATACCGTGAACTTCTTCGCCGAGCAGCAGTGCGAATTTTTTAGGTGGCTGGAATTCTGGCAACATGATGCTGTTTTTTGCTTGCTCCAGTGCCACAATTGGCAAGTTTTCTGTTTGCTCATTTTCCTTAATCCAGTCATTGATGTCTTCGTAAAACTCAAACGGCACCAAACTTTCTGCACCCAAGGCGGTTTTATGAATTTGATTGGTTATTTTTTCACGAATGTGTGGCAGACGAGGGTCTTCGCGCCGAATTTCTCCATCAATTAACGCACAAGTAGGCGCCTTACTGCATAAATTCAAATCTGGATATGGTGTATAGCCACTAAGAATAATCTTCTTCACACCAAATCCTTCGGCAGTGCGGAAAATCGCCCCGACGTTATGTGTCGAACGAATATTATGAACCAATAGCGTAATTTCTGGATGCATACGACTATTATATCACTCGTCAAACCGTAAGCTTTTTGCTATACTTTCCATATGGACGAAGATAAAATTCAGGCGCGTCGTCGTGAGCAGGATGAGGAAGCGACTCGTCGCCGAGCGTCAATTTTAGGCCTTCAATATCTGGATGGGCGAGAATTTGAAGACACTCTGCCTTTGCTTAAAGATGTTTTGACAATTGAAGAAATGTATAAGGGTCGGTTGGTGCCATTGGCGTTTAATGAGGATGATCAATCTTACAGATTTGGCGTTACATCACAGACTTCCGAATCACTTATGAAGCAAATGCGTGATCAATATATTGAGAATGGCAAGCGGGTTTTCTTTTTCCTAATTTCTGGTTCGGCGTTCCGATCAATCATGCTCAGGTTTGATCCGCCGAAGAAAGTAATTTACGATAATATCGAGATTGCTAAGGAAGGGGATAGTAATACACTGGCGCAGGTTACGCAAACTCTGGCGTCGGTGGGGACGAACGATGTATTCAACTATTTGGTTGATCAGGCAGACCTGCTGGGCGCGTCGGATATTCATATTGAAAACCAGCGTGAGTCAATTAGGATTAGGATGCGTGTTGATGGAGCGCTGCACACTGTAGCGGAGCTGAGCAGAGATCGTTATCGGGTGATTATGGCGACGTTAGCCTCGCGGGCAAATATTTCTACCGCATCTAGAGAACCTCAGTCGGGCCACATGCAACAAGAAATTCATCGTGGTGGCGCATCTCATATACTTAACTTGCGCGTAGAAGCTGTAGCGACAGTGTATGGGCTGGATGTGGTCTTGCGCTTATTTAACTTTGACGAGTCAATGTTAAATCTGGATCTTTTAAGCATTTCTAAAAAAGAGCGTGAGCAAATTGATGAGATTGTTTCTCATCCGCGTGGCATGTTGTTGATGGTTGGCCCGACTGGTTCGGGAAAATCGACAACGCTATATAGTATTCTGAACGCCTTAAATACACCAGATCGGAAGATTATTACACTGGAAGATCCAGTAGAAAATACAATTCCAGGAATTACGCAGATTCCAATTGATACGACGACAGGTCAGAGATTTGCTGATGGTCTGCGTAGTGTTTTACGACTTGACCCAGATGTGGTGATGGTCGGCGAGATTCGCGACAATGAGACTGCTAAGACGGCAATTCAGGCGTCGATTACTGGTCATCTGGTGCTATCTAGCTTTCATGCCAATTCTACTGCGGCGGCGTTTAGTCGGATGATTGATATGATTGGGCAGAATCCGATTTTTAGCTCGGCGGTGCGGCTGGTGATTGCGCAGCGGCTGGTGCGGAGGCTATGGGATGAGAGTAAGGAAGAATACGAGCCAGATGAGGCAACTCGTAAATGGGTAAAAGAGGTTTTAAGAGATTTGCCAGAAAATGTTGATTGTCCGAATCTGGACACATTTAAGCTATGGCGAGCGGTGCCGACGGATGATGTACCATTTGGTTATAAGGGGCGTATTCCAGTGATGGAGCAGCTGGTGGTGGATGAGAATATTCAGCAATTTTTACGCGGCGATGTTAGTGATGCGCATACTGAAACTATCGAAAAAGCCGCCAAAGAAAATGGTATGGTAACTCTGCTTCAGGCAGGAGTACTGACGGCGCTGCGTGGCGAGACGACCCTAGAAGAAGTGAATAGAGTTATCTAATTGACTTTACCATCATAAACTTATATAATATGAGTTTATGAGTGAGCTGACAGGATCTGGTTATGTTGATAAATTTCCGAAGTCTACAGAAGATGTTACGGGTGAACTTATGTACATAATCATTAAGCACTTGAACGACCTTATCCGTACGATACCATTTCTTATTGACGGCGAGGAGGCGCGCGGTAATTATCAACAAGAATACCAGAAGGTTATTCGTGTATTTAACCGTATTGAGGATGAATATCAACGGAAACTTGCGGGCAGTGTAGAGATATGTTTTGACTTAGAGGATGTTTATGAATCATTACAGGATGTCTTTTATAAGGAGTACGATTTATCGATTGAACGATTTAAGTCTTCGCTTAATGGAATTTTTCCTAGTAATTTGGCAGAAGTAAATATCCCAAAGAATTGTCGTAATAACGATTACAAAATTCCTAGTATAAGACACTGGCAGCACAGCAATAATATCCCGCCTGAGGTGGCAGATAAAAAATATATAGAATTTACTAATGCGGCTAAAGATGGAATAATCAGTGACCTTAGTGCAGAAGAGAGGCCTGTTTTTCCAGCGGATTTTACAGTTGGTTACCCCGAACGGTTTGCGGACGATAATGATAGAAGAATCTTAGCAACTTCATTAGTAAGCTTTGTTGAATGTCAGAAAGAGGATGGGGGTGCTCTTAATTATGAGAGAGACTTAAAGAGCGCTAATAGAATTCTAGATTTCATAAACAGAGTGAAGGTCCCGAATAAAGAGCAACTGACTCGTGAATACATAGATGCGACAATTGAAGCAAATTGTCAGAAAGTTCGGAGTCTGGCTAAGCTTATGGCACAACAAAAGACGAGTGAGATTTTGGGAAATAGACTAGCACTGCTCGCAGAAAAGCTGAACGGATATGAAGCAGCGACTGAATTAGCCACTAAAGCTTTAAAGAGGAAGAAAAAGAAAAAAAAGAGAAATAAAAAGAAGTCGCCACAGAATAATGCCGAGGTTGGTAGCCAGAATGCTCAGGCGGCAGAGGTAAAATTGAAGGTCGGTGAGTATATAAAACTTGACCGTGAAATATTTCCGTGGTTGGACGAGGATGTGGTCAAGGTTTTGTGTATTGAGAGAGGTAGTAACGGCACTACAGCAGTAGTCGATGCTCGCACTGAAGCGACCAAGGATATTGAATATACTATAACTGGCTATGAAGCTGAAAAGCAGCAGAATATTTTACCTAACTTCTATAAGAAGTTACAATTTGCAGCAAAATTAATATCAACCTCAGACTCCAAGCTATACGGTAAATGGGGGACTTTAAAGTGTCGAGATAAAGCGCAATACCCTTTCAATATTCTGAGCTGGAAGCCTCTGGCGTCTGATGCGCGAAGATTGTACGTGTCGGATGTTGCTGTAGATATGCTGCCCGATGTACCTACGAAGTCAGCATTGGTGGAGCTTGGTATATCTCATTTATTGATGCTTTTAGGTATTTGCGATAAAAACCATCAGCCGAAACTATTGTCAATATTTACTGGACGAGATATCCGTACAGAAGCAGTTAATGGTGCCGGTAAGTAGATTTATCTAATAACACTTGAAACGGCTTCAACTACGCCAGCGTCAAATGCGGTCGGAATAATTTTATCGACGGTCGGGTTTTCGACTAATCCTGCCAAGGCTTCGGCTGCCGCTAGCTTGTGCTGATCGGTGATTTTTTTCACGCCGTGATCGAGCGCCCCGCGGAAGATGCCGGGGAAGGCTAGGGAGTTGTTGACTTGATTTGGGAAATCGCTACGGCCAGTGGCGATGATTGCTACGCCTGCCTCTTGGGCAACATCTGGCATAATTTCTGGCACTGGATTTGCCAAGGCAAAGACGATTGGATCTTTCGCCATTTTTTGCACTAATTCAGGCGTGAGCAGTCCAGCGCGTGACACACCGATGAATACGTCAGCGTCAGTGACGGCATCTTCAATTGAGCCGACCTGCGACGCATCGACATATTCTAACAGCGCAGTTTTTTCTGCATTCAAATCTGTGCGAGACGCGCCAACGATGCCGCGGCTGTCTACCGCCACGATGTTTCTCGCGCCGTATAGATGCAGCAACTTAATGATAGCCGTACCAGCTGCCCCGGCGCCAATGACTACAAATTTACAGTCTGCCAGGTTGCGCCCAGTTAGTTTCGCAGCATTGATTAGCCCCGCTAACACCACGACTGCCGTACCGTGCTGATCATCATGAAACACAGGGATATCCAGCTCAGCCTTGAGGTGCTCTTCGATCTCAAAACACTTTGGCGCAGCGATGTCTTCAAGGTTAATCGCTCCAAAGCTCGGTGCAATTGCCTTGATCGTAGCAATAATTTCTTCTGGCTGGTGAACATCCAGCACGACCGGCACGGCATCAACATCAGCAAAATGCTTGAACAGTAGTGCCTTGCCCTCCATCACCGGCATGGCGGCCTTTGGTCCCAAATCACCGAGGCCCAAAATAGCTGAGCCATCAGAAATCACGCCGACCAAGTTGTTCGTCCAGGTGTACTTTGGCAGGTCCGTTGGGTTTTCGGCAATTGCTTGGCTGACTGCGCCAACACCTGGGCTGTAATAGGCGCTTAATTTGTCTCGGTCCAACTCCTCCTTATCCCGCAAACTGGTAGTAATTTTACCCTTATATTTTTCGTGTAATTCAAGTGCTAATTTGTTGTAATCCATATTACCATTGTACTCCATCCGCGGCTTTTTCTCCATCAGCCTATAATGGGTCAGAGTAGGATTGATATAAGCTTCCAAGGTAGTATAGCCATTGTTATAATGGAGGTATGAATCGTAAGCACATCATTATCACCAGTATTATCACTACTGTTGTCGTTGGCAGCGTAGCTGGGGCTGTGTGGTTGCTTCGTCCACAATCTCCAGTTGGCGAACCAATGACAGGGCACGATACTTCACAAAAAACTCCTGCACAGTCTGGAGACTCGAAATCTCAGCAATCGTCCGGCTCGCAACAGCCAGTCAATCCAAGCACTGGTCGCTATGCTGATTATATTGATGGAAAAAATATGGAGCACGCCTACAAGAAAACGATTCTATTCTTCCACGCTCCGTGGTGTGGCGATTGCCAGGCGTTTGATAAGGTTCTGCGCGAAGGCCCAATCCCAGCTGGTGTGCAGATTTTGAAGGTTGACTATGATAGCCGCCAGGATTTGCGCCAAAAATATGGCGTGACCAAACAAAGCACCTTTGTCGAGCTAGACGATGATGACGACGATCACGACCACGACATCTGGGTTGGTTACGGTAAAGAAAAATCAATTCACGCCATTTTGAAAAACTTATAATCAATTACGATATTGCAACTGTAAGCTTTCTTGTAAACCTTGTATATATCCTTATTTTGTGCTAAAATACACTAAAGTTGTACAGAGTTAAATTATTCAAGCTTTGTTAGGTGTGGAGCCGCAGGAGTACAACTGCGTGGCCAGCCGAGGCGGGTTTGAAAGATAGGAAATATCATGAGTTTTGAGTTAATCAACAAAGTCAATCAAGCACAGAAAAAGCAAGCAGTTGTTGACGCCCGTAGCGGTGACACCGTTCGCGTCTACCAGAAGATTAAAGAAGGCAACAAAGAGCGTATTCAGATGTTTGAAGGTGTGGTTATTCGCACCGACAACAAAGGTTCGCACACCTCACGCATCACCGTTCGTAAAATCGCCTCAGGTGTCGGCGTGGAAAAATCATTCTTACTGCACAGTCCACTAATTGAAAAGGTGGAAATTGTCCGCCGTGCCAAGGTTCGCCGTAAGTTCCTCAGCTTCCTACGCAAGCGTTCTGGTAAATCAGCTCGTCTGACTGCCAAAAACTTTGACCGCGTGACTGTCAACAACGTGCACGACGCCAAGGCTGAAGCAGAAGCTGAACGCTTGAAAGAAGAAGCTGCACAAGCCGCTGCTGCCAAGCAGGCTGAAAAAGACGCCGCTCAGGCAGAACTTGATGCCAAGGCTGCTGAAGTAGAAGCACGTCACAAAGACGCATAGTTTATATAAACGAGTTGCTAAAACCGTCTCTTTATCAGAGGCGGTTTTTTATCGTGATATAATTTTAATATGGCAATATTCCACTACATTTCTGTTTTCGTACCAATAGCTTTGTCGGTGATAGTTCCTTACGTGTTGAGAAAAAATGGCTTTAATGTTGAGAAAAAATATCGCTGGCTACTTTACGTAGCGTGTTTGTTATTTTTCATTTCCTGGTATTTGCCATCGCCGTTAATTGATGGGCAGGACACTAGTTTTATGAAGCATTTTGTGGGTGGTGGATTGTTTACTGGGCTGTTGTGGGTATACTTGGTATTGGCGATGCGCTGGCGGGCATATTGGTTGGTGATGGCGTTTTCGCTGTTTGCTCTCGTGTCGGCTCTGGGTTGTGTCAATGAACTGGTGGAATTATTTATGGTCAAGGTGGGTTTGGCGCGCATTACATTGGACGATACCAATTGGGATATTTTGGCAAATACGCTGGGTGCGGCGGCGGTGTGGTTTGGTTGGATAATCATAAATTGGCTTACGAAAAAAGGTCAGCTCGCCCATGATTCTCGGCATTGATGAAGTTGGACGTGGGCCGTGGGCTGGGCCATTGGTGGTGGGCGCGGTGATTTTAGGTGGTGCTGAGATTGAGGGTCTGGATGATAGTAAAAAGTTGACTAAAAAGCGTCGTGAGACTCTGGATAGAGCAATTCGCGAACAAGCGGCTGTGTGGGCATTAGGCTGGGTAAGCGCCAGGGAATTGGATGACGTTGGCATGAGTCAGGCGCTGAGATTAGCGACACGGCGAGCAGTCGAGCAAATTCAGGAGCAGTGCAAAGCGAATAATGTGGCGTTTGATGAAATCATCATTGACGGTACGGTTAATTTTTTGGCGGATACGGCGCTGGGGCAATACGTGACAGTGATGGTCAAGGCTGATGGTTTGATCCCCAGTGTGTCAGCAGCATCAATCATCGCCAAAGTAGCGCGCGACCAGTTTATGGCCGAGCAAGATGCGGTCTATCCAGGGTACGGTTTCGCGTCAAATGCTGGCTATGGCGTGGCCAAGCACCGTGTAGCGATTGAGCGGTTGGGCGTGACGCCGCTGCATCGGCTGAGTTTTGCGCCGCTGGCGAAGTATGCGAATATAGCAAAAATGGGTGGCGCTTCTTCGTCTATTGAGGAGACTGAGACAGATTCGCTGTCTCCTCCGACAGAGGCTGTGAAACGTTCGCGAGGAGCGGACGTTTCAGCCGAACGCTCACGAAGTATCTCCGGTGGAGATACGAGTGAAGAGTGTACTCTGGAGGAGGATGACGGCGAACCTGCCACCTGTTCATCTGTATCTTTCACTACACGTGCCATCGGCGACGCGGGTGAGCAGACGGCCGCAGACTGGCTGGCGGCGGACGGGCATGAGATCATCGTCCGCAACTGGCGGACGCGGTACTGTGAAATTGATATTATTAGCATGAAAGATGATGTGCTATACTTCACCGAGGTCAAATATCGCAAGAATTCCAGATATGGTGGCGGCTTGGCGGCGATTACCACCAAAAAACAGCGACAAATGCGTTTTGCTGCTGAAATATTCATTTCTAAAAATGCGCAATATGAAAACTGTGACATGCGGCTTATGGCAATTTCTGTTGATGGAAATCCGCCCGCAGTCGAGGAATGCGTAGCACTAGATTAGGGTATAAAAAATAGCCCCGAATCAGGACCCCTTAATGTTAAATGTATTAATTATAGGGAATGTACGACAAGGCAGTCGTGGTGAAGAATAGTCTGCTTCATCGTACATTCCACGGCCGGGGTCGATTAAGATTCATTTCACGGGATCAAGTAACTTCTGGCGATAGCAGAGTTGCTCCTCCAACAGGTAAAGAGGGGTATCTCTACTAAATCTTTCAACTCACACAGGAGGTTATAGTACTGCCTACGGTACTGCCTGCTGATTCTGTGGACAGTTGAAGATTCTTCCTCTGTAGGCAATCCACTGAGAGTATTCATCCAGAGCAGGAATCTTGATCTTGATGGTGTCTATGCACGCGGAGATTATCTCCGTGTTTTTGGCGTACTCCTCTTGCGGGGTTTGTATTGCGAGTTCCATCATCACTTCTTTCTTCTCATTTCCACTCAGCTGTGGTAAAGCACTTTTCTTCAGTGCAGAATGAGATCTTATCTCTTTTTGATGGTTTTAAAAAAGAAATAGGATCTCATCCCGCAACGACTGCCTTGTCAAAGTACGCTTTCGGATAAGGATTTACTCAACTTATCAACAAAAGCTAATGTATTATATATCACTAATAGAATAAAATGTCAAGAGATTTTGTCAAAAATGTGGCATAATATATCACAGTGTTGTTTGTAAAGCAGAGAGCACACCCGCCTTATCTCGCTCAATCAACTCAACCCGTGCTTTAATTTCTGTAATTCCCAGTTCAATGGTTCTAGTTAGGGCTGGAACCATCAACATTGGTTCGAAGAACTGTCGAAAATCGTTAAGCTCGTCGTTGGTCATTAGAGCCGTGGCTGCATAGCGAATAAAATCGTCGTAGCTTTTATCGTCACCAAACTTATCCTCGACCCACGCCCAATTTTCTTTCAGCCAATTCCAGGCAATTTGGCGATTCTCTCGAGTGCGAATTAAATAGACAAACCAACGGCTGGCATCTTGTGGGCGAATAATGTTGGCATCTTTAAGATTCTCAAGAATTTTTTTGGCGGTTTCTGTGTTTTGCGTGGAGGTAAGACCTACGGCAATGTCGTCCTGCAGGTCATTTGATGGCGTATCTTTATATATCGTAAAGAGATTGTCTATCATTTCTGGAGTCTCAAAATGTCGAACATTGGCACTAATAATCAGAGAGCGAATTTCTGTTGGTAATTTTTCTAGTTCATGATTATCAAACCGTTTTTTAGCCTCATCCAAAATTTCTTGATTTTCACTATAAATCATTAACCCTAAGGCTGTGATGCGCCGTTCGCGGTCGTCGTCGGATTCGTTAGGTTTTTCATCCCAGCCTAATTCCTCGAATGTGGCGCGCCCAAAATCGCCAGATATTTGCTTTAGACGATTGCGGGCAATATCGTCATCGTCAACAAATTTTCGTAATTCCGCCAGGGCTCGAGCTGCCATATTGAAAACTTTTTCATTAGTTTCGGTTTTTAGGGATAGTGCTAACGGAAGAAGCCAGGCTGAACTTTCAAATCCAGCCCGAGCCAGTATGGTGGCGTCTTGTAGAATGCAAATCTTATCTAAAGTCGGTAAGGCACGGATGTTTTTCAGAAGATTGTTACGAGTTGATTCGTCATATTTAGTGACAAAATGAGCGCTTAAGCCACAGTTTAATTGCAATGGTTTTTCGGTGGAAACGGTGATTTCTTCTTGATCTAGAATTTTTACGTCTAGTGGCTGATTGGCGAAAAGTGGAATCGGCCATAATGCGTTGGATGGCTGATGATCGCCGATGAAAAAGCGCTGTTGGCGGAGAGCGGTGGCGGGTTGCTCAGCAGAATTGTCCTGCTCAACCTGCACAATCGGTAGTCCTGGTTGGGAAATCCATGTATTCATCAAGTCGACAATTGGCTGACCGCTGGCAGTTTCTAGTTCCCGCCACAAATCATCGCCAACAGTGTTTTGGTAAGCAAACTTTTCAAAATACGACTTTAGTCCTGCACGAAATGCTTCCTCGCCGATCAGCCGCCGCACCATCACCAGCAGCCGTCCACCTTTAGCATAGACAATTGCCGGGTCAAACAGAGTGCTGATCTCGTCCGGGTGATTGACGTCGGCCTGCACTGATTGTACGCCGTCCAAACTGTCTCGCCGAAGCGCTGCTGTTACTTCATTGGTCGCAAAATCCTCCCACATCCGCCATTCAGGATGTAGCGCGTCGACCGCCACG
>CAURVB010000022.1:0-10989 GCA_963528615.1 uncultured Candidatus Saccharibacteria bacterium
GCAGCAAAAGCTCAAAACTCTACCGCGCAGCCCCGGTGTTTATTTTCATAAGTCAGCCAGCGGCGAGATTATTTATGTCGGCAAGGCGGCGGTGCTGAAAAACCGTGTGCGTCAGTATTTTCAGGATTCGCGCGGGCGGGACAATAAAACCATGGCGTTGGTGGCGGAAATTGCTGATACTGACTGGATCGAGACCGAGAGCGAAGTTGATGCGTTGTTTTTGGAAAGCGAGATGGTCAAGCGCTATATGCCGCGCTACAACGTGCTGCTGCGCGATGATAAGTCGCAGATGTATGTGCGAATCGACATGAAAAGCGAGTGGCCGACCGTCAGTTTTACGCGCAATCCCGCGGATGATGGGGCGGAATATGTTGGCCCGTTTTATAATGGCTTTGCCTTAAAAAAAGCCCTACGATATCTGCGGCGAGTGTTTCCGTATTTGACCAGGCAGCGACGGCCAGGGCAGTCGAAATTGGATGAAGATTTGGGCTTGAGCCCGCGGCTGAGTGATGGATCAGCTGCCTATAAAGCTAATCTACGCAAACTCATCAGCTATATTAAGGGTAATCGTAAAGCCATCGCCGCCGAGCTGGAGCGCGACATGAAAACGGCGGCTGGGCTGCATGATTTTGAGCGGGCGGCCGACCTTCGCAATAAACTGCGCGCCATGCAGGAGCTACAGCGGCGGGTTTGTTTTGGCGACAAAGAATTTTTGGATATTTCTAAAGACAAGGCGTTGGCTGATTTGGCGAAATTGTTGGGCATAAAAGATATCCCAGCGCGCATCGAGGGTTATGACATTTCGCATATGAGCGGGCGGCAGGTTGTTGCCAGTATGGTGGTATTTACCAATGGCGCTAGCGACCGGGCGGAGTATCGTAAATTCAAAGTCAGTGAGAAAAATGATGACACGGGCAATATCCATCAGACGATTTTTCGCCGGCTGAGCGAGCGTAATCTAAAAAGCTGGGGCCGTCCTGATCTGCTGCTCATTGATGGCGGCAAAGGCCAGCTAGCGGCGGCTATCAAAGCTCGTGATGAGCGTGGCGTCACTGTGTCGATCGTCAGTATCGCCAAGCGCGAGGAAGAGTTGTTGGTACATAAAACTGGTTCGCAGATTGATGCGGCGTTCATCAAACAGCTCCAGTCGCAGTCGCGGGCAGGCGTCGCTATTCACGAAGACGGCGATGTTTATATAGTGAATTTACACCCAAGTCAGCGCAATGCCGGCTCACACTCAAAAAACTTGCGAGCTAGTACTGAGCAAAATCATAAAGAGCATTCGAAGACGGACAAGAATACTCTCGCAACAACTGACATCGTCAAATTGTTCCAGCGCATCCGCGACGAATCGCACCGCTTTGCCGTGAGCTACCACACGGCGCTCAAACGCCAGCAACAAACGAAAAATCAGCTGGAGGAAATTCCTGGCGTGGGGCCAAAAACCCGCGCCAAATTGCTGAGAAAATTTGGTAGCATGAAGAAAATCTTTGAGGCAGCTGGCGAAGATCTAGAGGTAGAAATTGGCAAACAGAAAGCACAGCTTATAAAACAATTTTCAGAAAGCAATAATGCCAATCGACAATAAAGCATAAATTATATATAATAAGACTAATGAAGAGACAATTCGCGACATTTTTACTCCGCTGGATTCTTAATTCGGTTGGTATTTGGGTGGCTGTGCGACTACTTGGTAATGAAAATACTGAAATGACGTCAGCATGGACTTTTATGACAGCAGGGCTGATATTCTCGCTCGTTAATAGTATATTAAAGCCTATTATCACAATTTTGGCACTACCAGCAATTCTATTTACCTTGGGTCTATTTACTTTAGTTGTCAATGGATTAATGGTCTATATTTCACTTGCTTTGGCGCCAGGAATTTCTATGACATTTGTACATTCAATTATTGCCGGAATTATCCTGAGTTTGGTAAACTATATTATAGGTAGTGCGCTAGTTTTACAGCAGGAAGAAAAGGAGTAATATGTCAATTGATACAATTTTACCGTACATTACGCTTGGGTCAGCCGTGTTGATGGTTATAGCGATTTTGTTGCAGCAGCGCGGTGCGAGTTTGGGTGCCGGATTCGGCTCTTCTGGTGAATTGTTTACCACTCGCCGCGGTTTTGATAAAAACTTATTTGACGTAACCGTGGTTTTTGCGGTGATTTTTGTGCTATCGATTTTGGCAAGTATGATTTTGCCAGGATTACAGAAATAGGAGAAGGATATTGAGCTCAGATAAATCGTCGTGGAATCACTTTGCGCGGTTAAAAGTTTCCAGTAAAGATGTCAATAAACGCCTCCGCAAGATCGAAAAAGGTAGCTTGCGGCATGCGCATAAATTTGTGACTTCGCGCCTGGACCGTCTAGCGAACGTCAAGCGGCGTGTGTCTGTTTGGGTAGTTTTGGTCTTGGTGATGATTGGTGTTAGTGCGGCACAGTGGAGTATTTCTCGCAATTCTTTCACCGCTATGACTTATGCTGCCGGTGGCTCATATTCTGAGGGGGTACTGGGTCCTTTAGAAAACTTAAACCCAATTTTTGCTAAAACTAGCGCTGAAAAGTCTGCTGCCAAATTATTATTTTCAAGTCTATATCGATATGATTCCACCGGTAATATTAAGAGTGATTTAGCAGACGATATAACCATCAATGACAAAGAGACTGAATATGTTGTCAAATTGAAGAAAAACCTAAGATGGTCAGACGGACATAGCCTAACAGCAGATGATGTAATTTTTACATTAAGATTACTAGCAAACCCAGAGGCCAGGGCAGAAATATCTGGCTGGCGGTCAATTAAGTTTGAAAAAGTGTCCGACGATTCAGTGAAGTTTATTTTACCAGCTTCCTATGCACCGTTTATTCATGCGCTGACCTTTCCAATTATTCCAGAGCATATTTTAAAGGACGTCCAGCCAGCTAACCTGCGCGAGCACGCCTTCAGTAAGTCGCCAATTTCTAGCGGTCCGTTTGCTTTCCGGTTACTTCAAAATGTTACTAGCGATGGTAGTAAAAAGGTGTTATATTTACAGGCCAACAACAACTACCATGGGGGTGTGGCAAAGCTTGAACGATTCCAATTATATGTGTATCCAACTCAGAATGATATAGCAAAAAGCTTACGAACACGGGAAATTACCGGTACGCCAGAATTAATTTATAATGAGCAATCGGACGAAGTTAAATCCATGTATGCAGCCGAATCGCACTCATTAAATAACGGCGTATATGCTTTGTTTAATGCCAATAGTCAGTTCTTACATTCAAAGGCTATTCGTCAAGCATTGGCAATGAGTATTGATGTGGGTAAACTACGCCAGTCTCTATCGTCATCAACTAAGGAATTAACAGGCCCAATTCTCAACAAATTCCTTGACAAAACACCCCAGGCATTAGGCTACGATGTCAAAAAAGCAAAATCGTTGCTAGACGCTGAAGGCTGGAAAATAGCTGGCGATGTTCGTAAAAAAGAAAATACTAAATTAAGTCTGAGTGTTGTAGTCTTAAAAAATACTAATTATGAAAAAGTTGCGCAATCTTTGGCCCAAATATGGCGTGAGGAATTGAATGTAGAAGTAGATATTAAAGTGGTTGATCCAAATGATGTTGCGCAGAATATTCTCCAGACAGTGCTGCAGCCGCGTAGCTTTGACGTACTGATTTACGAGCTGTCGTTGGGTGGTGACCCAGATGTTTACGCCTATTGGCACTCTTCTCAGGCAACAAATAATGGTTTGAATTTTTCTAATTACAATAATGCTGTGGCGGATGATGCTCTAGCAAGTGGTCGCTCAAAGCTATCAACTAAGCACCGAGCTGATCGCTATGCAAAATTTGTCGCTATTTGGCAGGCAGATATGCCAGCGATTGCCTTATATCAACCGAAGTTCGACTATATCCACACTCGGACTGTGCGGGCGCTTGATAAAAATACTGAGGTAGTTAACCTGGTTGATCGGTATGTTGACGTTCAATATTGGGCGACAGAGAAACAGTCCGTTTACAAAACACCTTAATTTCGGGTATAATAATGACAGTCGTGCGGGCGTGGCGGAATTGGTAGACGCGCTAGCTTGAGGGGCTAGTGAACCTAGGTTCGTGGAAGTTCAAGTCTTCTCGCTCGCACCAAATATCATGAAGCGGCGCGTTGGCGGAGCGGTTACGCAGAGGTCTGCAAAACCTTTTAGACGAGTTCGACTCTCGTACGTGCCTCCAAATGTAGTCCCTGAGTGGGGCTATTTTTCTTTAGGAGGAAGATCTAGTTTTGATGCGATAAGCATACTTTCGGCGATGATGGTGAGCGCTACGTTTGGGTCAATGATGTCTTTCGCGTGGATAATTGCCTGCTGTAAAACAAAACCATAACAGCTAGCCCACTCTTGTTGATTAGGAATAATAGCGCCAAGATGTTCTGAACAGGTTTTCCATAGCCCTACAAAGTCTTTAGGTGTTAGCACGTCTGGCTGATGGTTTTTAGGAGCTCTAATAGCATAGAAATCATCGCTACCCATAACTTGAGCACTGTGACCGACACACTCTTGGATATCAAACGCCTTAAATGCTTTAGTTTTGCCGATTTGTTTCATGCCGCCACCAACAAATGACCAGGGAGAATATTTTTCTACGAATATTTTTTGTAATATACCTTCTCCCAGGTGGAATTTTTGACCATTCTTCATGCCAATCTCAAGGATAGTTTCAGGAGATTCGACACGAACCGCTACTTGTGCTGCGTAGCCAGCGAGCATACTGGAGACACAGAGAAATATTTGAATAGGGAGGCGGGGCTCTGTGTCATCCTTGTGTGGTATCATAAGAAAATTAAACATTTCTTGACCGCCAACAGTAATACGATCTATGTCATTCATAGACCCTAGTTTTTCTCGCAACGAAGTGATGAGGTGATCTTTTGATATCTCATCATCAATAGGTTGAGGCTTTTTCTTAAATAATCTAAACATAATGTCCTTTCTACTTTTTTAATAGTTCTTTCAGCTCTGGAAAAGTTGGTTGGAAAAAGTGGTTGCGGTCTTTAAAAATATGCACCTTGGCGGTTGGTAAATCGCGCTGAAATTTGGCAAGTTCAGTAAAGGGTGCCACCGGGTCGTCTTTGCTGTGAAATAAATGAATTTCCTCCGCTGATTTTTCTAAACCAGTAGCACTCGTTACTCGAAAACTGCCTAAATCCTCAACTGATTCGTCGTCATAGCACGGTGATACTAGCACTAATCGTCGAACTGGCGAGCTAAGCGGTGATTCGTGTAAATATTTAGCCAAAAACATTGCACCCAGACTGTAGCCGACCAGCTGAACGTCGCTGTCGAGTAGCGGCAATAGTTTTTCGAAATATATTTTCCATTCTTCATACTGCGCATTCTGTTTATTAGGAAAATCTGGTAGTAACACGTCGTAGCCAGTTGTGGTTTGCGCCAGCCATTCGCGCCATTTTTGCGACCAAAGCAGCCGTTCGTAATGAAGCTGGCTATTTTTTAGATTATCCAAATAATTTTCATAGCTGTTAAAGCTTGATCCGCCGTGAACTATTACAATTTGCTTCATAAATATAGTATAATACAGGCAGCACTGGGTGGTGAAGTGCCGGTGCATAAATAAAAATCAGCGCGAGTGGCGGAATTGGTAGACGCGAGGGACTTAAAATCCCTTGACCAAAAGTCGTGCGGGTTCGATTCCCGCCTTGCGCACCAAAATTGTAAAAGGAAAGTTTAATAGAAAGGGTAATAAGGTAAATGAGTGTATTAGCAATTGTACTTATAGTTATTGCAGCTTTGCTGGGCCTGACCGTCATGTTCGTTGTCGGTTCATATAATGGTCTAGTGACGTTGCGTAATCGTGTTGAAGAAGCGTGGAGTGACATCACTGTGCAGCTGAAACGCCGAACTGACTTGATTCCAAATTTGGTCAATTCAGTCAAGGGTTATGCTACACACGAAAAAGAGGTGTTTGAGAAAGTCGCTGAAGCTCGTTCGGCAATTATGAATGCAAACGGTGTGGCTGAAACTGCAAAGGCAGAAAATACCCTAGAGGGTGCACTAAAGAGTCTGTTCGCCGTTTCTGAGGCATATCCAGAACTAAAGGCGAATCAAAACTTCTTACAACTGCAACAAGAACTGGTAGATACTGAGGATAAAATTCAGGCTGCTCGTCGATTTTATAATGGCGGAGTTCGTGACTTGAATACCAGGATCCAAACTTTCCCAGCAAATATTATTGCAGGTATGTTTGGTTTTCGGGCAAAAGAATTCTTCGATGTTGAAGATCGTGCAAGTGTCGAGAATCCGGTAGAAGTAAAGTTCTAATCAGGCCTAGTAATAATAATCGCTCGCCTATTGTTGGCGGGCGATTTTTGATATAATTAACATATGTATAATGCAGTTTCTCAAAATAAACGTAACACCGTATTAATCATGGCAGTGTTTGTTGCAATTATTGGTATTATCGGGGTGTTTATTGGTATGGCGATGGATAGCTATTCGCTATCTGTAATAATTTTCATCTGTGCAATGTTGTATGCTTGGCTGCAGTATTTTATCGCTGGTAAATTAGCTATGGCGATGACTGGCGCGCAGGAAATTGAAAAAAAGGATGCGCCAGAGTTATGGCGAGTGGTGGAAAATTTGGCGATTACTTCTGGCATGCCGATGCCGAAAGTATATATTATTGACGATCCAGCGCCAAACGCCTTTGCAACAGGACGCGATCCAAAGCATGCTATTGTCGGTGCGACTACTGGACTGCTAGAAATTATGGATAAGCGCGAGCTGGAGGCGGTGATGGCACATGAGATGAGCCATGTGCGTAATTACGATATTCGCGTCAGCATGATTGCTTTTGGTCTGGTGAGTGCAATTGGTTTGTTCGCAGATTTAGCGTTAAGGATGATGTTTTATAGCGACGATCGCGATAGAGATGTTAATCCAATTATCTATGCTCTTGGACTAGTGGTGGTTATTTTAGCGCCGATTTTGGCCACAATTACTCAGTTGGCAGTTAGCCGGCAGCGCGAATATCTGGCGGATGCTTCGGGGGTATTATTAACGCGCGATACTGAAGGCTTGGCGAGCGCGCTAGAGAAGTTGCGGCAATACGGCAGACCAATGCGAAAGCAAAGCTCTTCAACTGCCAATTTGTTCATGAACAATCCGCTGAAACCTGGTTTTTTCTCAAAGTTATTTAGCACCCACCCGCCACTAGAGGATCGGATTACTAGGTTAAGGAATAATGCCGCAAAGATGTAATTATGACAACAAAGAAATCTAAAAAACAATTTAACAAAGAGACGATTAAATCTCAGAGTAAAAAGCCAGCGCCAAAGAAAAAAAAGTTCTGGCCTAGATTTAAAAGAGACTTTAGTAAACTGAGTCAACGGCGACAGAATTTTTTGGCGCGCCGCCCGCATCGCAGTTTCCGTTTGTCTAAGCGGCGTGATTATCGGCGAGATTTAAAGATTGCTGGCTATTGGTCATTAACTAGTGAGACTTGGCAGCTCATTTGGCGGCATAAAAAAACATTCTTAGCGCTTATTGCTATGTTGTCATTATTAACTGTCATTCTATCAAACGTTATGTCGCAAGACACATATCAGCAGCTGAGAGATACATTATATAAAGCCGAAGAGGGTGGTATAGGTGGGATATATACGACAATCGGTCTATTTTCTGGCGTGGTAGTTAGCTATTTTTCTGGTAGCGGTACTGCGGGAGGTAATGTCCAGCAGGCTGCGGGAATATTTTTAGGGTTATTAGCTTGGCTATCATCAGTCTGGTTGGTGCGAGCTATTCTGGCTGGAGAAAAACCGAAGATGCGTGATGGCTTATACAATTCTGGCGCACCAATTATCCCTATGATTATCATAGTCGGAGTTCTTTTGCTGCAATTAATACCAGCAGCTGTTGCGATAATTGTTTATAGTGCTCTTGACGCCTCTGGCGTACTAAGCCAAACTCCAATTCTGATGGCGTCTGGCGGCGCCGCGATTTTAATAGTAACGATGTCCGTTTATTGGGCAACATCAACAATTTTTGCGATGATTATTGTAACGCTACCAGGAATGTACCCTTCCCGCGCCTTACGCCTGGCGGGAGATATTGTGACTGGCCGAAGGGTGCGGGTTCTGCTTCGGCTTGCTTGGGCTGTAGTGCTTGTTGCTTTATTGTGGATGATTGTTCTAATACCGGTAATTTTACTTGACAGTACGCTAAAGGGATGGATTAATGGTATTGACTGGTTGCCAATTGTGCCAACAGCTGGGCTGATTCTGGTGTATTTAACAGTTGTTCTTGTGTCGGTATACGTTTATGTTTTTTATAGAAAGGTTGTTGAAAGTGGCAATCAAAAAACCAAGAATTGATGAAATTAAAGAACTGCTAAACCAATATAGTTATGAATATTACACGCTTGATAAGCCAAGTGTCAGTGATGCGGTCTACGACAGCTTGATGGATGAGCTAAAGAATCTTGAAGCAGCACACCCAGAGTGGATTACGCCAGATAGTCCAACGCAGCGAGTTGGTAGCAAGCTGCTTGAAGGTTTTCAAAAAGTTCGTCACGCGCGGCGGATGGTTAGTCTGAATGACGTATTTGATAAGAGTGAAATCGAAGCGTGGATTGAGCGTACTGATAAATTGATGCCGGGGCATAAACATGAATTTTTTACCGATATCAAGATGGATGGCCTGGCGTGCGCGTTGATTTATATTGATGGCGTGTTGGTCCAGGCAGTGACGCGCGGCGATAGCTTTATCGGCGAGGATGTGACGAACAATGTGCGGACTATAAAAAATGTACCGTTGCGGTTGCATGAGGCGCCAGGCTTTGAACAATTTTTGCGCGGGCGGACAGAAATTCGCGGCGAGATTGTAATGCTGAAACGCGACTTTGCGGAGCTTAACGAAAAGCAAAAAGCCTTGGGGCAGCCAGAATTTGCGAATCCGCGTAATTTAGCAGCGGGAACGATTCGCCAGCTTGATCCGTCTTTGGTAGCGGCGCGGCCGCTGCATTTTCGCGGCTATGATGTGCTTCGCGATAACGACGCTGAAGTGCCAACCAACAGCTTTGCTTATGAGATATTGACCGCCCTAGGAATTACTCGCAATCAGCAGGCGAGTGTTTTTACTACTTTAGCTGATGTGATGAATTTCGTTAACGAATGGGATGATAAGCGCCATGATCTGCCGTTCAATACTGATGGTTTGGTGATTAAGATTAATGATCGAGCGTTGTATGAAAGTCTCGGGTTAGTCGGGAAAAATCCGCGCGGCGCTGTCGCTTACAAATATGCTGCTGAGCAGGCTACAACCATCGTCCGCGATATCGTTATTTCCATCGGTCGAACCGGTGCGGCTACGCCAGTAGCGGTGTTTGACCCGGTGGTAGTGGCTGGTACGACAGTGCAGCACGCTAGCCTGCATAACGCCGACGAAATTGCCCGGCTGGATGTGCGCCGCGGCGACACGGTGGTGATTTTCAAGGCGGGCGACATAATCCCTCAAGTACAAGCCGTACTGAAAGAATTGCGACCAGCAGATGCTAAACCAATTGATTATCCAGCAGAACTGGCGCGCCAATATCCAGAGCTAGAGTTTGTGCGGTCAGCAGGTGAGGCGGTATACCGCGTCAAGGGTTTGAGCGGCCCGCTGATTTTGAAGCGAGCCTTGGCGCATTTTGCCTCCAAAGGCGCACTGGACATCGATACGCTGGGCGAGAAAAATGTCGAGGCACTGGTCGAGGCTGGGCTGGTTAATGACTTGGCGGATATTTACAAGTTGACGAAAGATGATTTGCTGCAGTTGGAGCGCTTTGCTGATATTTCCGCGCAAAAGCTCATTGATGCCATTGCTGCCAAAAAGCAGCCAGCCCTGGAGCGGTTTTTGTTCGGCCTCGGTATTCGTCATGTTGGCTCACAGACGGCGATTGACCTCGCAAACCACTTTGAGAGTCTTGAGGCTATGTCTCGCGCGACCATTGATAAGCTGCGCGAAGTGGATGGTGTGGGTGAAATTGTTGCCGAGTCGATCGTGGCGTGGTTCGCTGATGAAGATAACGTAAAATTACTTAAGAAATTTACTGATTTGGGTGTAATACCGCAATTCATTAAAAAATCCGGCAGTCTGGCTGGCCAAAGTTTCGTCATCACCGGCACCTTGCAATCGATGGGTCGCGATGCTGCTGCTGAAAGAATCCGTGATCTTGGCGGTACCTTCCAAACCGCTGTTGCAAAAGATACAACATATTTAGTAGCCGGCGGCAAGGTCGGTGCCAGTAAATTGAAAAAAGCTGAGCAATACGGCACCAAAATTATTGATGAGCAAGAACTATTAAATATGATAAGAGGATAAGGAGAAATAAGCATGATTCGATTTTATTTACAAAAACTAGTTCGCGATAAAGTCGTGAAAAAGTGTCTGGATGACGAAGAAGTTTTATACACGGAGTACCACACATTAAACAAGCAGGAATTTCGCCGCGAACTGCTCCGCAAGGTTCACGAGGAGGCGGACGAAATTCCGCTGGGTGATAATCAGCGCAATGAATCGCTCAAAGAGCTGGCTGATTTGCAGGAAGTCGTTGACGCGCTGCGCCAGGATTTTGGCTTTTCTACAGAGCAAGTCCAAGAGGAAATGGCGCGTAAAAAGCAGGATAAAGGCGGCTTTGATAAACGACATTATATTAAATATCATGACTTGGCAGATGATAGTAAATGGGTGAAAATCTTCCGCGCTCAGCCAGAGAAGTATCGCGAAGAATTAGAGCATACTCAATCCGCTGAGTCTAAAAAATACTGACGTGCTACAATAGCAACATGGCAAAGAAAATAGCATTTATTACTGGCAATCCACACAAACTTGAAGAAGCTAAGTCGATTCTGAAAGATTATGGTATTGTTGTCGAACCGCTGCAGATTGACATTGATGAAATCCAGCATCATGATCCGCTGAAGATTACCGAAGCGAAAGTTAA
>CAURVB010000023.1:0-10447 GCA_963528615.1 uncultured Candidatus Saccharibacteria bacterium
TTTTGATGACTTCCTTTTGACTCGCCATAAGTTACAGTTGTCAATTATACAGCACTCAGCGTGGTTTGACAAGAGGTATTTTCATAAATTTGTGTGCTATACTTGAGCTATCAAATTTAACATAAGGATTTTTATGGCAAGTACGAAAAATCGGACAAAAACTCAGGCGAAAAAATCTCAGGTTGAGATGTTGGTGCCAATTTTGATTGGTGCGGTAGTGGTGCTAATAGCGACAGTCGGATATTTGGCATGGCGATTGGATAATCAATCACCACATAAAGTATACACGGCGACGGAAAAAGTTGGTAACGGATTCGTGAGTTTGGGCTCACTTGGCTTTCGATTTGAGGGGAATAAGGCGACTGCTCGTAACGATGCGTCAGTGCAGGAAATTCGCGATTTTTTGAAAAAAGAAGTCGCTCAATCAGGCTGCAAGGACGACAATGGTGCGGCTAGCGTAATTGTAAATACTCAAGACGAGAAGCAGTTGCTGCTTGGATATGGTTGCGGCAGTACGGCTGCGCGAATGTTTGCAGTTAAGAAGGATGATGGCTGGAAAGCAATTTCACCAACTAACCAGTTTAATACGTTCGATATTCCAAGTTGTAAAATGACCGATGAAAATAATATCAGCAAGGAAATTGCACCGGTCTGCCAGAACGAGAAGAAAGACGGCGAAAAGCTAGTTTACGACTATAAGCTGCGATAAGCCAGCTATAAAAAGAATTCCCCGCTTACTTGGCGGGGAATTTTTATGATGCAATTATTTTTTCTTAAATAGGCGGCGTTTTTTAGACTTTTTACCATTGTCGAGCAGCTCATCTGGATCAAAGTCATCGTAGGTAACCATCAATGCTCGTGAATTAATTTGCCTCAATGTTTCCAGTCCAACTGACACGATGATTAGAATTCCGGTACCGCCGATTGATAGGCGTAGGCCGCGCAAACCCGTCAAATGATATGTCAGGTATTCGGCGACAAATGGCAGAATTGCTACAATTCCCAGAACAATTGACCCGAACAAAATTAAGCGATTGACGGTTTTTGTAAGGTACTTTTCAGTCTGAGCGCCCGGTCGAACGCCCTCGATGAAACCTCCCTGCTTCTGCAAGTTTTCAGCAATTTCATTGGCATTAAAGACGATACCAGTGTAGAAATATGTAAAGGCAATAACTAGTAGGAAATACAGCGTTGGGTAGATGAAAGCCTCAGCAGTGCTGCCAGTAAATGAGCCAGCATTTGGTGCTTGGAACCAAGTGATGAGCTTGTTGGCGGTTGGTAAAAGATCGGCGTTGCTAGAAGCTTTCATGACTTGGCCAACGAACTGTGGCAAGCTGAGAAATGCAACCGCAAAGATAACTGGGATAACGCCTGCTGCAATCAGCTTAACTGGCAGAATGCTTTTTACGTCACCATAGTTACTGTTGCCGTGGACACGCTTGGCGTAATTGATGGTAATGACACGCTGTGCTTCGTTGATTTTCACCAGGAAATATAGAACGATGAGGCCAGCGATTGCCATGATGAGAATAGTCCAGAATACGGTCGGATTAACGGGCAGCGTGAACCAATTGAAAACATTTAAGCCGCCAGAAGAGGTGTCCATAAGCGAAGAAATGAGTGATGCTAGCATCTGTGGCAATTGACTGATGATGCCAGCGAAAATCACGATAGAAATACCATTGCCAATTCCCTGTTCAGTAATCAATTCGCCAAGCCACATAAGCAACACTGAGCCGGCAGTCATGGCAGTTACCGACACGACCCATTCCATCATCGTTGGGTCGGCTAAGGTTGTGGTACCGCCCTGGAGTACAGTCTGGCGTAAAATAAATATGAAAGCAATTGACTGAACGATGGCTAACGGCACGGTAATAATACGCGTCCATTGTTGGATCTTACGACGTCCTGACTCGCCGTCTTTATGAAGTTCCTCTAGCTTTGGAATGGCTTTAGTTAACAATTGGATAATGATACTAGCGGTAATGAACGGACTGAGACCGACTAGCACTAAAGAAAAACTTGACAGGGCGCCGCCAGAAAGCAAGTTCAGGATTCCACCCAAATCAGTCTGGCCGAGTACTGATGAAATTGCGTTACGTAGTTGGGTTGGCTCGGCTAGTGGCACCGGAATATGTGCTAGTAATCGATAAACAACAATTATTCCGACAACAATTAATAATCGTTTTTGCATGTCTTTATTTTTTAGCGAGCGGAAAATTATTCTCCAATTCATGTTTTAGCCCCTCATAGTCACTAACAATTCTTAACTCTGTCAATTATACATGACCGCGGCCAATATTTCCATACTAAAAACATAAAAGCACATGCGCTATAATTGAAATAATAACATAATGCAAGATTGAGGTGTCATATGCAACAGCAGTCCGAAACTCCACCAACTCCATCGCCAATGCCGCAGCCAAACCCAGAATTACCGCCAAATTATCCACCAAAGAAAAGTAAGCTATGGCTGTGGATTACGCTGGCGATTGTCGGCGTGTTGGTGATAGTCGGTATTATCACAACAATTATTATTGTGTCGAATAACTCCACTTCTTCAGCTGATACAACAACTTCACGTCAGCGGGCGATCAAGCCTGATAAGAATAATGACAATGAGGAGGATGAAGACAATCAGCAAGGCTCAGCTACGAAGGCCACAAAATGCCTAACGTCTGCAGATTTTCGAAGATCTGGTTATACACACGTAAAGGATGGCTATTTTGTGTTAGAGAACGGCAAATTTAACTTTCGTAGCATTCTCTTCAAGCCAGATTCAACGCAATACCAACGTGGAACTTCCAACGTTGAAATGGCTAAGCTAGGAATGCTTTACAAATTTAATACTGACAAGCAATTTTCGATTGAACTGGTCCCTAATGAGACGGGTGAGGGCTCAAAGCTGGCTTTGGAGCGTGCCGATAAGATTAAGCACGATTTGGTATCTAATGGAATTCCAGAGCGTAAGATTACGGTTTCTGATCCAATAGTCGCCACCCCTGATACTAGCGATGATACGGCTAACAGGCGTGTAACGATTTATTTCGTTGCACCGCAGAAATGTAGCGAAAAGTAATCCGACTCACCAAGACAAAGGAAAATCCCCTTCTCTTACAAAGGGGATTTTATAGTCACCAAAGGAAGATTATTTTTCTTCGGCTTCTTTCATGCTTTGGCGCAAAGGTGTATCGACTTTCTCAAATGAGCCGCCGGCTTTTTCAATCGCTTTAACGACCGAAGCGGAAGCAGCTTGTACTTTCAAGTCAACCTTAGCTTTCAATTCGCCGCGGGCGATCACCTTGACCGTGTGGAACGGCGTGGCTATGTAGCCTTCGGTAAACAACAGTGCGTTGTCAACGGTTTTGCCGTCAAAGGCGTTCAAGTGGTCGAGGTAGACTACCTGAGCTGGTGTACGCAGGCTCTTGAAACCGCGAGCCTTTGGCACAGCCTGAGCCAGTGGACGCTGGCCGCCCTGGAACATGGCGCGAAGCTTTTTACCAGTGCGGGCGTTCTGACCCTTGGTACCGCGACCAGCGGTTTTACCCTGACCAGCAGCGATACCGCGACCAACACGCTTTTTATTCTTATTTGCTGAAACTTGGAGATCGTTGTATTTCATTACTTAGCCTCCTTTTTAACAGCTTTTTTGACTGGCTGAACGCCCAGCCACTCTTCGCGTGGAACGAGTGATTTCAATGCTTCAATGGTTGCGTAGGCGATGTTCACCTTGTTGGTTGAGCCAAGTGACTTGGTCAATAGGTTACGAACACCAGTCACGCCGATGATCTGCCGCACCACACCACCAGCGATAATACCGGTACCAGGAGCGGCTGGCTTGATCAGCACGCGGGCGCCTGAGAACTTGACTTCGCTGTCGTGTGGAATGGTTTCGCCGTTGAGTGGCAAAGTGATCAAGTGCTTTTTAGCAATTGAGGTTGCCTTGGCAACAGCAGCTTGCACGTCGGCACCTTTGGCCACACCAACACCGACCTTGTCCTTGCGGTTGCCGACAACCACCAACGCCTTAAAGCGGAAGCGACGGCCACCTTTGACCACACGGGACACGCGGTCAATGTTGATTACCAATTCTTCAAACTCTTTTGGTGCGTCATCGCGCACATTTCGCCGGTCATCGCGGCGACCACCACGCGGACTGCGAGGCCGACGGCCTTCTGCGCGTGGGGTAGTATTTGCAGCTTGTTCTGCCATACTAGAACTCCAATCCTTCTTGGCGCGCAGCGTCAGCCAAGGCCTTCAAGCGACCAGCGTACTGGCGGCCGTTGCGGTCAAAGACCACTGCGCTAATTTTACTTTTCTTTGCTTTCTTAGCAATTTCAGTACCGATGGCAGCACATTTCTCGCTCATCGTACCTTTTGCTTTGGTGCCAACGGTGGTTGCGGCAGCCAATGTCTTGCCAGCAACGTCGTCGATCAGCTGAGCACTGACGTGCAGGTTACTGATGGTGACTGTCAGGCGTGGGCGCTCTGCAGTGCCTGAAACTTTCGCGCGAACACGGTTTTTGCGAAGAGCGCGGTTGAGTAATTTCTTATTTTCAGCCATGATTACTTACCTGTCTTTCCTGCTTTGCGCAAAATCTGCTCGTCGGCGTACTTGATACCCTTACCCTTGTATGGTTCAGGCTTCTTCAGCGCGCGGATTTCCGCAGCGACTTGACCGACTTGCTGTTTATTGATACCGCTAACGATGATGGTCATCTTTTCGTTGGTAACGGTGATACCCTCTGGGGCTTTGTATTTGACTGGGTGTGAAAACCCGAGCGCCATTTCCAGCTCGTTGTTGCTGGAGCTCACGCGGAAACCGACACCATTGACTTCGAGGCGCTTCTCGTAGCCCTTGGTTACGCCGATTACCATGTTATTGATCAGCGCGCGCATCAGACCGTGCTGGGCGCGAGCAGTTTTGGACTCATCCTTTGGATGAACCGTGACTTGTCCGTCTTCGACTTTCACCTCAACTGCTGGCGTGATGAATTGTGTCAATTCACCTTTCGGGCCCTTTACGACCACGTCACCAGAGTCAACCGTGATTGTCACACCGGCCGGAATAACCACCGGCAGTTTTCCGATTCGACTCAGACTCATTACTCACCTTTCGTGTGATTTGATATTAACCCTGGTATTTTAGCATAGATTAGGGGTGAAATGCAAGGTCTGGCGAGTATAGGCGTTAGTCTAGTATATCTCTAAGAGTTTACCAATTAGCGTAGAGTCTAGTTTTTCCTGTTTTATCTCATGAATATCAAAATAGCTAAAATTTGAAACTTCATTTGTTAAGTAAGGCGTTGTTAGTAGAGTAACCTCGTAGATGATGATTAAAACTGGATCATCGAACTTCGTATTCCATGTCGGGATTATACGTGGGCGGTCGCTGTCTATTGTAATGTCGACGCCTAATTCTTCCTGAAATTCACGAGTGAGTGCTTCGACTATATTTTCTCCGTGTTCTAGCCCACCACCAGGAAGGTCCCATGAGTCACTTCTCTCTTGAACGAACAGCAGCTTACCTGATTGATCACGTACTAATCCCTTTACTGCTACTTGATATGCCGATTTTATATTCTTCAATCTTTCAGTCATTTTATGATAAAATTTTATCATAAAAATAAGGTAATAATATGACTAAGATAGTTGCAAAGGCGCTGGTGCGGAATTCTGAAGGGTTATATTTGGTACTATATAGAAGCAGTACGCATCCGCTGTTTCCCGGGCATATTGATTTTCCCGGCGGAGAGGTTGAGCCGGAAGAAATACCGGAAGTAGCGGTCGCGCGCGAAATACAGGAAGAGACAGGACTGCTAGTTAATTCAAAAAAATTGAAAAAGCTATTTACTAAACAATACCAGCAAACAACGCATATATTATTTGAGGCAAAGCTCGCCGAACCGGACGCGAAAGTCTTCTTAAGCTGGGAGCATAAAGGCTACCAATGGATAACGCCGGAGGAACTGAAGTCCCTGTCTAAATTCCCAGGCGCCGACCCGTATTATATAGATGTGGTGGAATTTATAACAAGTGTCAATACGGCAACAACATAATCGCTGCTAGTATCGCCAATATGATATACATTGCCAATGCCGGACGCGTCAAATACGGTGTTTTAAAATGATATATTCGTCGTAGTTCATAATAATCCCACAGCCGCCAAGCGCAGATGACCAATAGTACGACGAAGCCTAATGACAATATACTGCCAAGATCAAGTAGTAAAGCACGATTCATAAATGTTGATGCAACCAGGCATGACCACCATCGTTCATCTCGTTTTAAACCCATTACTAACACGCAAAATCCCAGCGGAGTAATGAGTCGTACTGTTGGGTAGGCGAAAATTGATTGAATATAATAATGCGCCGGAAATCTGTTATTATCCAAGTCGGCGATTAGCGCACCAATGCCATAAAACAACAACAGCAATACGCCAGTCGACAAAAATAATCGCAACAAATCTTTGCGAAGCACGTCTTTTACTGTGATGAATTCGGTCTCAGTGTTAGCGGGTAGATGAAGAAGTGGAACCATGACAATTATTTACTTATTGATACATCTAGTATAGCAAGTCGACGTAAATTGATGTATACTTTTGGTATTACGTAAGTAAGTTGGAAGTTCCGCGTGCTAGAACAGTATGAAATAGAGCGTAAGCGTCAATTTGTGGGTGATTTAGAGGCGTTTATTGCGCAACTGGACTCTCAGGGATTTTTCCTGGCTGGCGAAACTACCGAAATTGATAGCTATTATTCTCGACCGGATGTTGATTTTATGCAGACGGTTGAATGTTTGCGGGTTCGACAGCGTGATGATTTTGCCGAGATAACTTACAAGCCACCGACCGGTCAGCATACACACACCGAGGATGGAATTATCATCAAGCCAGAAACCAATCTACCGGTTGGTCCAGAGAATATAACTGTCGCGAAGCAGTTACTGGCAAATCTTGGGATGGTAAAATTAGTTGAAGTCAACAAGTTTCGACGGATATTTAAGCGTGATAATGAGCCGGGATTGACGATTGCTATTGATGAGATTAGTAGTGTGGGCGTTTTCGTAGAAACGGAAATCATCAGTGAAGATAAAGAGTCGGCACTGCGGCGGATTGGGGACATTGAAGCGCGGATAGGAGTTCAGGAATTTGAGGTTGTTACTCGGCCATATCGGGATATTTGCATGGAGTGTCCATTAACTACTTAGGTGTCGAATCTACATCGACTGATGTCCAGCCATTTTTTGTATATGTCACTAGGTCTCCAGGGCTAAAGGCTCCTACAAATTTTGTGTCAAATATTGTATACCTAGGATCTCTATTGGTACCGTTATCTGGATAACAATCTTTAGTTACAATTCCAACTCTATATTTTTTCGATCCGGGAATGGCTATGGTCCCACTCCTAGACATTGTGCTATCAGGGCTCTCTAAGACGGTAGCGACCGTTCCCTGGCAGCCCTCGATCGGTCCTCTGTTATTCCTGGAGTCACCGCCAAGTTTGTTAAGAGTGATCGCGGCCATAGCGACAGAGGCTATAGCTAATACCATTAGAATTTGCGCAGAAGAGGATTCTGGGTTTAATTCTTGCTTTGATGGGTTAATATTCTCTTTCATTATCGGGATATAATATCGCTAAGATCATTTAGTGTCAATAGCGATAAAAAATAAACGCCCTCCAGTGAGGACGTTTATTTGATTCGTGTAAGGTTTTAGTACACCTTCAACAGCAACTCACCGCCAAGTTTAGCCTTGGCTGCTTCAGCGCCAGTCATGACACCTTTTGAGGTTGAGATGAGTACCAAACCGCGGCCGCTTTTCACCTTTGGAATTTCGCTAGCGCCGACGTAGACACGACGGCCTGGCTTTGATACGCGGGTGATCTCGTTGATGGTGCTGTTGGTACCTGCTTCGTTGATGGTCACGACCAGCACACCGCGAGGCTTGGCGTCCTCTAGTTTAACACCTGCAAGGTAGCCGTTTTTGACTAATTGTTCAGCGATGACTTTTTTCATCTTGCTGGACGGAACACGAACTTCCGTCTTGCCAACCAGTTTCGCATTGCGAATGCGAGTCAGAAGGTCGGCGATTGGGTCTGTAGTTTGCATAGACATGGTCGAATCTCCTTTCCTTCTTACCAACTACTCTTTGTTATGCCTGGGATTTCGCCCTTGGCTGCTTTTTCGCGGAAATTGATGCGGCTCAGGCCGAACTGGCGCATGTAACCACGTGGACGGCCAGAAATGCTGTCGCGGTTCTTATGCCTGGTTGGGCTCGAGTTGCGAGGCAATTTCTGCAAACCGTCGAGGTCGCCAAGTTCTTTGAGCTCAGCGCGCTTCGCAGCATATTTTGCGATCATCTTCAGACGCTTTTTGTCGCGAGCAACCATTGATTTCTTAGCCATTACCTGACGCCTCCTTTCTTTTCAAACGGCATGCCGAACTTCTCGAGCAAGGCTTTTGAAGCTTCTTTGTTACCGTTCTTGATAACAAATGTTACCTGCAACCCGTGCAAAATCTGCGTTTCCTCGAACGTCAACTCTGGGAAAATTGACTGCTCGATGATGCCCAGGTTGTAGTTACCCCCTTTGTCAAATTTCAGACCAACACCGTGGAAGTCGCGTACGCGTGGCAAGGCCACGTTGATTAAGCGATCCATGAACTCATACATCCGAGCCCCGCGCAACGTGACGCTCACGCCGATTGGCGCACCCATACCTTTACGGATGCTAAAGCCAGCGATTGACTTCTTTGCCTGGCGGGCAACTGGTGCCTGACCGGTGATTTTCTCAACAGTGTTTTTGACAATTTCAAAATGACGCTTGTCATCTTTCTTTTTGCCGGTGCCAACGCTCACGATGATCTTTTCCAAAGCTGGCACTTGGTGCACGTTCTTTAGATCTAGTTCGGCTTGCAGTTCCTTCAGGTATTTCTCCTGGTACAAGGCTTTCAAGCGAGGAGCTGGCACGACGGTTTTCTTCTCTGCCATTATTTGATCTCCTTATTTTTTGCTTGGCGAGCGACGCGAGTTTTGCCGCCGTCAGCATTCTTTACTAAACCAACCCGGCTGGTTTTACCTGACTTTTCGTCGACAACCAGCGCGACTTTGCTGATGTCCATCGGTACGTGGATATCTTTCTTGCCGCCCTTTGGATTGTACTGGCTTGGCTTGACGTGGCGGTGTCCGACGCCAACACCTTCGACCAGAACAGTCTGATCTTTGGTGTTAACCTTCAGGACTTTACCGGTCGTACCTTTGTTTTTACCAGCAATGATTTTTACGGTGTCATCTTTGTGAATACGAGCCATTAGAGTACCTCCGGAGCCAGGCTGACGATCTTCATGTAGCCCATGTCGCGAAGTTCGCGTGGTACTGGGCCGAAGACACGGGTAGCCTTTGGCTGCTTGTCATCGTTGATAATCACCACGGCATTGTCATCAAAGCAGATGGTTGAGCCGTCTTTGCGGTGGATTTGGTCGCGGGTGCGAACCACCACAGCCTTGACGACAGACTTCTTCTTGACGTTGCCAGTTGGGCTGGCGTCTTTGACTGAACAGACGATCACGTCACCAACGCGAGCGTAGCGGCGGCGGGTACCACCGAGGACGCGGATGCACAATACTTCTTTGGCACCCGAGTTGTCAGCTACCTTGAGGCGAGATTCTTGTTGGATCATTTGTCATCCTCCTTGGCCTCTTCCTCGGTTTCGCCAGAAACTTCAGCCTTTAGTTTGATAGAACCGCGAGACTTTTCGATCACCTTGACCAGCGTAAAGCTCTTGGTCTTGGAAATTGGGCGAGTCTCTTCGATTTGCACCTTGTCGCCTTCGCCTGCCTCATTGGTTTCATCATGAGCAGTGTACTTGCGAGTCACGGTGTACTGTTTGCCGTAGAGCGGATGCGTTTCGCGGCTGGTGACCGTCACGGTGATGGTCTTGTCGCGCTTGGCACTCGTTACGACGCCAATCAGTGTTCGTCGGGCCATTACTTGCTCTCCTTTTCATTAATTTGTGTCAGCAGGCGTGCGATGTCCTTGCGGAGTGAACGCAACGCTTTTGGATTAACTAATTCGCCAGCAGCGTGAGAACGTTTTACTTGAAGCAGGTCATTTCGCTTTTCGGCGACTTCCTTCTTCAAATCATCAACGGTCTTTACGACTGCTGCTTTTGTAGGTTTCTTTGCTCCAGCCATTATGCATCCTCCCGCTTGATGAACTTACATTTGACTGGTAGTTTGTGGCTAGCCAGGCGCATTGCCTCGCGGGCCGTCTCCTCGGAAACGCCCTGCATTTCAAATAGCACCGTGCCGGCCTTCACCTTGGCGACAAAGAACTCTGGATTACCCTTGCCCTGACCCATCTTCAAACCAAGTGGCTTGCGAGTAACTGGGGTGTGCGGGAAAATCCGGATCCAAATCTTACCACCACGCTTGATGTAGCGGGTCA
>CAURVB010000024.1:0-7564 GCA_963528615.1 uncultured Candidatus Saccharibacteria bacterium
GATTCGCAGCTTCGGCATTAAAGCGACGATTTCCAATTGTTCAAACAATTACGGCCCATACCAACACATCGAAAAGTTCATTCCGCGCCAAATCACCAATATTTTGAGCGATATCAAGCCCAAACTGTACGGCACCGGCGAGCAGGTTCGCGACTGGATTCACGTCGATGATCACAACTCGGCAGTTCACCTCATCTTGGAAAAGGGTAAGCTTGGTGAAACTTACATCATCGGCGCAGACAACGACCACGTTAATAACAAGATGGTGATTGAATTGATTTGCGAGCTGATGGACAAAGGCAAGGATTGGTATGAACACGTCAATGACCGCCCTGGCCACGACATGCGCTACGCCATGGACTCCAGCAAGCTACGCCGCGAACTGGGCTGGCAGCCTGAATACACCGACAATCAAACGGGTATGCGCGATGGCCTAATGCAAACCATTGAGTGGTACCGCGAACACGAAGACTGGTGGAAAGCCCAAAAAGAAGCGGTTGAGGCAGCTTATGCAAAGCAAGGACAGTAATTATGTTTGATCCAAATAATTACAACGAACTAACCGTCACCGAATCCCCCATCCCTGGGCTATTCGTCGTCAAATTACCGGTCCATGGCGACAATCGCGGCTGGTTCAAGGAAAACTACCAAAAAGAAAAGATGGAAGCACTGGGACTACCGTCATTTAACATCGTGCAGAATAACATCAGCTTTAACAATAAAGCTGGCGCTACTCGGGGCTTACACGCCGAACCGTGGAATAAGTTCATCTCCACCGCCAACGGCCGCGTCTTTGGTGCGTGGTGTGATTTGCGCAAAGGCGACAGCTTCGGTCGAGTTTTCACGCACGAAATCAATCCTGGCACGGCAATTTTCGTACCAAAAGGCGTCGCTAATGGCTACCAAACGCTTGATGATAATATCGCCTACACTTACCTGGTTGACGCTCATTGGTCGCCAGACGCCAAGTACACGTTTGTCAATTTGTTTGACCCGGCACTCGGTATTGACTGGCCAATCAGTCAAGACCAAGCGATTATTTCCGAAAAAGACGCCGCTCATCCTCTGCTTGCAAACGTAATCCCGATGGAGGTTTAATGAATAATAAGACGGTGGTTATTACCGGTGCTAATGGCCAACTAGGGCGGGCACTCCGCATCATTTTTCCAAATGCCATTGCCTTAACTCGTCAAGAATTAGATATTACTGATGAGACTGCTGTCAGATCATTCAATTGGCAACCTAATTCAGTTATTATAAATGCCGCGGCCTGGACCAACGTTGACGCTGCCGAAAATCCTGGGAACTTTCAACAAGTCGACCTGGTTAACCACCGCGCGGTACAATACTTGGCAGAAGTTGCAACAACTCACGGGTTGACATTAGTACACATCTCTTCTGAATACGTTTTTGACGGCTCCCAGCCAATCCATAGTGAAGACGAACCTTTTTCACCGCTTAATGTTTACGGCAAGACTAAAGCTGATGGCGACTTAGCAGCCGCTACCACAAACAAACATTACATCATTCGCACTTCCTGGGTGATCGGCGATGGTAGAAATTTTGTCAGCATCATGCAAGATTTAGCAATGCGTGATATTAAACCATCGGTCGTTAACGACCAAATTGGCCGCCTCACCTTCACCGATACATTGGCGCGCGGTATCAAGTATTTACTAGAAACAAATGCGCCGTATGGCACGTATAATCTGACCAATGAAGGCCAGCCAGCTAGTTGGGCAGAGATTGCTAAAATTATTTTCGAGAAATCAGGCAAATCATCTTCAGACGTGCAGCCAGTCTCTACTACCGAATATTTCGCTAATAAGCCAGGTGTCGCTCAGCGACCACAACAAAGCACCCTAGATCTAACGAAAATTGAAAAAACTGGATTCACACCAGAAGATTGGCGCGATAAATTAAACAGATTGCTTGGTTAGATTACCTACTTTGCTTGTTGAATACTATCATTAATTTCTTTATTACTTATACTATCTTTACCCCAGTAGGCATTGTCTGCCAGTTCGCCAACTTTAGCTGGATTCCTAGTGCCCATCTGATTTGGTAACCAATTTCTAGTGAGCTTAAGCGACCGGTCTTCACGCTCCATTGATTCTTGTAGTGCATCATCAGGCAAATCTGTTCTACTCTCGACGAGTACTAAATTAAAGTTGTCTGGCAGCAGATAATCTGCCAACCACTTTACTCGTCGCATATGCGCAATATCTGCTACGATAACCGCTGTCATTTCAACGTCAGCCAACAGTTCCATCTTCTGCTCCGTACTCATGACACCAACTTCGTCAATACTATAGCCATTTTTGATCAATTTATTAGATAAAATCATCGGGATACTGTTCGTAAAGTTCGTAACCGTATCAACAGAGTCAGGCTCTTCATCTGTATGTGCGTCTAGCTCTTGAACCAACTCACCAATCTTATCTGCAGCCACACCAGAATCCAGCAACTGCCTGGCAACATTATGTAACATTTGTTCCTTCATTAATGTCGAGGTGCTGATGCGCGGATACTTTTCATACTCATCCAACAAAGCTTCAGTCAGCTCAGACGAACTCGCGGTATCTGGGTCAATATTACGAGCCTCGTATATTCGCCGAAGTGCCCGTACACAAACCTGCATATCCTGCATTGTTGGATCAGCATCAACCTCGTGTATCAAATCTTTCAGGTCAACTTGTCTCCTATCTACCAATTGGCGTATTTTGACATAAGGTGTATGAATCACATCCTCATAGTTAAGCCCGGCGCTCTCAGCCAAAATTGGCATTGCTGTCGCCATAGCAATCGTCCTATTATTCATCCTACCTGTGTGAACAACTTGTACATCAGTATTGCCCGCCTCAATCGCCCGCAAATATAAATCACCAACCATCTCAGTGTTTGCCAAAGACTCTGGCGGTAGTTTCACATTCCTGTCTGGGTGTCCAATTTCTTCCTTTACAACTTCCTCACCACGAGCGATGTTGATAATAACATCAGCCTTACGCACAGCTTCATCAACTTCTGAACTATCACGATCCGTAAAGATAATATTAGGACAATCCTGTTGTAATTGCTCAGAAAAGCCACGATACGGTGCGTAAAGTATTGATCGCTTTCTCGGCCCTTTCTCTGGATGGTCTGGATCAAGACCCAACATATTTGATACTTCGCCTAAATACTTATCGTGAAGTCTCTGTGTATCACATTCAGGACATTCAGGACTAGTAAACTTCTCTCTGTTCATAATATTCCTATTTTACTTCATTTTTTTATTTTTGTCAATTAGCTAACCTATTTGTTATACTTATTGTTAGAAAAGCAGGAGGTTTATGAAAGGAATAATTTTAGCGGGTGGATCTGGGACGCGCCTTTGGCCAATTACTCAGGCGATCAGTAAACAATTAATGCCAATTTACGATAAGCCGATGATTTATTATCCGCTGACCACACTGATGCAGGCAGGAATTCGCGACATTTTGATAATTACCACGCCAGACGACCAGGCTGGATTTCAACGACTCCTTGGCGACGGTTCACAGTGGGGTATTAACCTCGAATATGCCGTTCAGCCTAAACCAGAGGGCTTAGCGCAAGCTTTCATCATCGGTGAAGACTTCATTGGTAACGACAAGGTGGCTTTAGTCCTGGGAGATAACATATTCCACGGTGAGCGGCTGGATGAGTCTCTACAGGAGTGTACTAATCCTGACGGCGGTACAGTCTTTGCTTACAAAGTTTCTGACCCAGAACGGTACGGTGTTGTCGAGTTTGATGAGCAAAATCAAGCCATTTCCATTGAAGAAAAACCAGCCGAGCCAAAATCAAACTTTGCCGTTGTTGGTTTGTATTTCTACGATAATGACGTGGTCGAAATTGCCAAGAGCGTCAAACCATCCGACCGCGGTGAGCTAGAAATCACCTCCATCAATGCTGAATATCTACGCCGTGGTAAACTGCAGGTTCAGACCCTAGACAATGGTGATGTCTGGCTGGACACCGGAACAATCGACAGCCTGACTGACGCCTCTGACTTCGTTCGCGTCATCCAGAAACGAACCGGCCGCATCATCGGCAGCCCAGAGAAGATTGCTTTCAAAAATGGATGGATTAATCGGGATCAGCTTAACAAACTCTCTGAGCCGCTGAAAAAATCTGGTTACGGCAAGTATTTATAAATAGTGTTATACTATTAACATGAAGAGGGTTTGTGTTATTATTCCAGCTTATAACGAGGCAGCTGTCATTGAAAGTGTTATTAAAAAAGCCAAAAAAGTTTTCTCAAAAGCCAAAAAAGACTATTTGATAGATATTATACTTGTCAATGACGGGTCGAAGGATAATACTCTTGATCAAGCTCGAAAAGGCGGCGCCATTATCATTGATCATATCTTGAATTCTGGAGCTGGCGGCGCCACCTTGACTGGGCTTGCCTACGCGCGGCAACACGGCTACGATATCGCCGCCACCATGGATGCCGATGGGCAGCACGATCCAGAAGATGTCTTGGCGGGCATTCGACAGAGCGATAACTCTGACGCAGATTTACTCATTGGTAGCCGACTCATCAATAGCGAAGGCATGTCTAGGACTAAGGTTTTGGGAAATAAAGGCTTAAGTTTCATCACTTATGCACTGTTTGGTATTAATGTTACTGATTCACAATCCGGTCTGCGAGTTTACTCGCGAAAAGCCATTGATAACCTCGACTGGAAATCGACTGGCTACGAATTTTGCTCAGAGATGATCTGGCGTGCCAAACAAGCAGGCATGGTTATTTCTGAATACCCAATTAAAGCAATTTACACCGACTATTCCCGCGCCAAAGGACAAAACAACTGGAACGCCATCAATATCGTCAAACGACTATTTAAGCAACGCTTAACGGAGTTATTCGAATGAGATATCTTATCCTCGTACTACTCAATGTGCCGATTATTTTAGCAGCATTGATCAATATCATCACTCAGTACAAACTGCGCAAAGTTAGTGTAACGCGCTTTCGTCATCAATTAATCATCTGGGTGGTTATCATGGTTGTACTGATTGGGTCATTTCCTCTGTATAATATTTCAATTGGCCATCCGCCGCTAGATTCATCAGAATTAAGCTTATTTGATATTTTGCAAACTACGGCGATCATTTTGCTATTCTACATCGCCAATAACCAGCGCCAGCGTATCGACCAAAACGAGCGCCGACTGCGCGATTTGCATCAAGAATTATCAATCAGGCTGTCGAATGAAAAATAGTATTGATATCATCGTACCGTACTGGGGTGAATTTTCACTACTGAAGCAAACTGTCGATTCGGTGCTAGCACAAACCAGCAAAGCCTGGCATTTAACTATTCTTGACGATCATTATCCAGATAAAACCGCCTATAATCATTACAAAAAATTAAACGATAAACGTATCACATATATCAGACACCGTAAAAATATCGGCATCACCGCCAATTTTAATTACGCTATTCAACACGCAAGCGCACCGTATTGTATGATCGTCGGCTGCGACGATAAACTATTACCTAGCTACGTTGATACTGCGCTAAAAAACATTGGTGAAGCAGATTTTTATCAGCCTCGCGTACAGATAATCAACGACAAAAGTAACGTATATCTACCGCTTGTCGATAAAGTGAAAAGAATACTGCAGCCTAAAAAATCTGGTATACTGTCTGGCGAAAAACTTGCTGCGTCGCTTTGCCGCGGTAATTGGCTTTATTTTCCATCCATCACTTGGAAAACCGATACTCTCAAACAATACTCATTTGATACAAAGTATAAAATCCTTGAAGACGTCATCGTCGAATTAACCATGATTATTGATGGTGCTTCGCTTTATTTTGACACAACAGAAACTTTTCAATACCGCCGTTTTGCCGAGTCGTTATCCAGTAAGGAAAAAAGTAAAAATGGTATCCGATTCAAGGAAGAGAAAGAAGTCTACGATAATTTTTCCGATAGGTTTAATGAGATTGGCTGGAAAAAAGCCGCACGAGCAGCAAAACTTCGCGTGACATCACGCATTCACAGTTTCCTGTCGCGGTTTTAGCGCTTATCCTATCGCTCTATTTTGTCTTTGCAAATTTGCGATTAACCGCCCAGGCGTACAGTTTAACGATTATTGATTGTGGTAATAAGTCATATAGTCGCCAGTTTATATCCTTCTTCGCTACTGGCATTTTAGCGTTTTTCCAGGGCGTTAGTTTCAAATATTTACGCCACAAAAAACCAACTGGATTATCGTTACCCTGCTGCCACGGTCTACCGTTCACACCAAACTGCGAATGAATAATCTTCGGCGTATAGTAACTCTCCATAATCTCATCGTAACTGTAAAAGCTTTCAGGCAAGAAACCGTTGGCTTTAATGTATTTTTTAATATCATAGCCATAGAAAACAGTCGAGAAATTATATTCCACACCGACCTTTTTAATCTTGCCTTTGAAAAACACGTTGCACAAATCTTGGTCAGCCACCTCATAGTGGTTGTGCCGCAAATGCTCGCGCATCTTAGCATCAATCTTATCTTTCATCCATTTTTTGTGATTGATAAGCATAACTCCACAGTTAAAGTAACCGTCGGTTGGCTTCAAGCCAATGACATCCTTATGTGCGTTTACCATGGTAGCGTCGTATGACAGCGCCATCACATTGTCCTCAAAATCAAGCTCCAGAAGACCATCAAGTGCACCGCTAATCACCGTGTGTGGATTAATGTATAAAATTCGGTCTGTTTTAATGTCAAGCTTGGCAAACGCCAACATCTTATACCATGTGATATACAGGCCTTTCCAGGCCTTAACGCCAATTTCTTTCAATTCATCAGGATAACTCGATACGTCAACAAAAGTAATTGTGGCATTCTTATAATTTCCAGTCATTTTGTTGAATTTGTTAATGCTATCTTTTTTGAGCTGGTGTCCGAGATAAAAAATATTAATCTCTTTCAAATGTTTGTTGTTCTCCAAAAGTGACACAATAGATATTGCACTGACTACGGCATAGTTGTCATCACTCTGATATATAACGTTTAAAATTCCTTTATTCATAGTCACAGTCTCCTATTCGTTTACTGGTAATTGGTTAACATAATCTTTTAATAGACCGGTGTAATCACTTGGCGTGAAGCCTGTTTGGCGTAGTTTTGATAAGTCCATGTCGCTATTAAGTGGCCGTGGTGCAAAACCCGGTTTACTGGCTGCATATTCCTCAGTGGAAATCGGCTGCACACGGTTACGGTCATGTCCGGCATATTCGAAAACATCGGCAGCAATTTCATACCACGACTTCACTGGACCATCATTAGATACGTTATACAGCCCATACACAACATTATTATCTAAGAAATATTTAGTAGCTCGAGCAATCTCTGACGCAAACGTTAGCCGACCAAATTGATCATTGACGACTTTTGGATTGATACGCATATCCGCCAAGTTTTTCATGGTTTTTGGCATATTATGGCCATCGCCAACGACCCAAGACACCCGCATGATATAGTGTTTTGGCACCAAGCTAACCGCTAGATCACCAGCGGCCTTACTTTCTCCATAAAC
>CAURVB010000025.1:0-6973 GCA_963528615.1 uncultured Candidatus Saccharibacteria bacterium
CTCGAACCGAGGACCTACGGTTTACAAAACCGTTGCTCTAGCCAGCTGAGCTAAAACGGCACTGGATTTATTTTAGCAATTTTTACATTGCCTGACAAGAGTTACATAACGATTTTTTTAGGTTGTTGGATTCTACGCTGTTGTCGTGGGCGCGGAGTACCAACAGTTTTCTGGGCTGGAGCTGGTGGTGTGAGCATCTTTGTGGCTTTTTTACGCAGCTCTTCAGCAAGTTCTACCTGACCAGAATTGTCATATGCTTCTGATAAAATCATCAAAGTTTGTGGAATTGGCTCTAATTCAACGGCCTTTTCCAGAGCATTAATCATTTTTTTCGTGCGTCCCATTTTTTCTTGAACTTTGGCATAAGCAATGTAGCGTGCCGCCAAACCTTCTTCCATTTCCAGGGCTTGCTCAAACGCTAATGACGCCTTCTCGTAATTTTCGGTTTCGTAATAAATCAGACCAACGTTGTGTAGGCTTGAAGCGCTTGGCTCTAGGCTTTGGGCAATCTCGAAACATTCGATGGCGTCTTTATAGGCTCGCTGCTTGGCGTATAGGATTCCTAGGCGGTTGTATGCTGTGGCGTTTTTCTCATCGACGCGCAAAATAGTCAACAATGCCTTCTCGGCACGCAAATATTTATTTTCACGAATTGATTCTTGGGCAATACTCCATAATTGGTCAAGTTTTTCGGTAATTTTAGTTGGCAAATCGCCCGTTTCTTTAATTGATGGATGATAAAAAATCGCCCAAAGCATTAAAATCAAAATGAGAAATAGTCCAAACATATCGATACCATTATAGCACAAGTTGCATCAGGGCTAGACGGATGTTGGCGTTAGACTTTAGGGCGTCGGCAGTGGTGATGGTGTGGTTCAGTTGCTTTTCTAACTGTGGGTTCATCCCGTGAGATAAAGCTTGGAAGCGGATCATGTTGATGATTATGTCGGTAAGCAATAACGCTTTTTGGCGATCAGTGAAATATTTCACGAGACTTTTTAGGGCTGAATATTGCCGAGGAGAAACTAAAATATGCTTGGCGTCAGTGGCGAGTTGTCGATATTCGGCAAATTTCTTTGGGTTTTTTGCTAATTGTTGAATAAGTAGCGGGCGCCCAGCAGCCAGAAAGAGAATTTGTTGGTTGGTGGCTGGGTCAAGATTGTACTTTTCGAGTAATTTTCTATCTTGGACTAATGATGTTTTATGTAGTGTGAGCGTTTGACAGCGAGATTTGATAGTGTCTAGCAGCGATTTTTGATTTGCTGCAATCAGGATAAAATTGGTATTTTTATTTGGTTCTTCTAATATTTTCAAGAGGGCGTTCTGTAATGATTCTGTCATTAAGTCAGCACTATCAATGATTATTGTTCGGCGATTTATGGCGTAAGTTCGCAACTTTATAATAAGTTCGCGGATTTGCTCAACGGAGATGGCTTGCTTATCTGGAAGTGGTTTGAGGTGAAAAATGTCGCTATTTTTAGCTATTTTTTGAGCAACATTTTTACCGTCCAGTCCGTAGTCCGCGACAATTAAAAGTGCTTGAGGCGGTTTGTTTGCAATTTGGTCAATGCGTTGGAGGTCTTGTTTAGAGACGATGATTTCGGACACTAAAATTCTCCCGGAAATATGTCTTTGAATTCCTTTGGAACGGCCGCCTCAAATGTCTTTCGCTCGCCAGATGGCAGCGTGATTTCTAATTTGTGGGCGTGGAGCATCAGGCGGCTGGCGTTCGGCTTGCCGTAGACGCGGTCACCGAGGATTGGCGTGTTTAGGTATGCCATATGGACGCGCAGTTGGTGGGTGCGGCCGGTGGTGGGTTTAAGTTCAATCAGCGCCTGGGTATCAGTTGCCACCAGTACGCGGTAGGTCGTCTGGGCGGGTTTGCCGTTCGGGTCAACGCGGAAGGTGCTGGGCGCGGACGGGTTGCGGCCAATCGGTAGGTCAATCTTCGCAGCGGCTAATTTCGGTACGCCGTCGGTCACTGCGAGGTAGGTTTTTTTAGTGGTGCGCTGGGCGAATTGCCTCTGTAAGTGGGCGGCGGCTTCAGTAGTTTTAGCGATAATCAGTACGCCCGAAGTGTCGCGGTCGAGCCGATGGACGATGCCTGGCCGGTCGGTGTCCGAGGCAAACGAAGTTTTGGGGCGAATAATTTCCGCCACTGTCGGTTCGGTCGACAGCCCGCCTTTGGCGTGCGTCAGGAGCCCGCTCGGTTTATTTACCACCATCACGTCATCGTCTTCGTACAACACTGGCAGCTCTGCACTGGCCTGCTCCTGTTCTGGTAGCTTGACGGCGATCTCGTCAGTCTCGTCAATTTCAAATTTTGGCGTCGTCACTACTCGCTGATTGACTGACACGTAGCCGGCTTTGATGTATTTTTGCCAGAGACTGCGCGAAATTGACGGGTCAAATGCTGTGGACAAGTGAACGTCCAGACGCTGCTTGGTTGGCACGATGTGGAGCATGATGACAAACTTGCCCTGAAACGGCGTTTCGGTGAAGCTCGGGTCAAGCGGATTTGGCAACGTCTCAGCGTTGGCGGGCCTATCAGGCCATAATTCGTCAATTGATTCTTCATCGACGATTGAGCCGTAGAGCACGGCGAAATGCTGCTTGTTCAGGATGAATTCTGCCAGCACGTGCGACTCGTCGGTCTGAACCTTCAGGTGGCGCAAGGCCTTGACGGGCGTGTTATCGTCCGCCAGCTGGTACAGACTGGCAATCTTTAGGATGGTGCGCGGCGAAATTTTCACGCGGCGTGTCCTCTGCGGTTTGGGCGGCTAGACATCTGCGGCGCTTGATGTGGCGGCGTTTCCCGCTTGGTGAGACAACCTGCCATCGCCTGCTACCTCCGTAGCCCCACAGCCGTTTGGACGCGGTGCAAGGTTTCGTTAGCAACGAGGTTCATATCGCGCTCGCTGGACTCTAGTTTATCCTCAATTGCCCGCTCATCAACTGCCGCCAAACGCGCTTGGAAATTCGCCAAGAATTCGGCTACTTCATCAGCCACGATTCGCTTGAAATCGCCGTAGCGCTCCATGCCTGTGTACTCGCTGATCGTTTGTGCTAAGCTGACTGTGCGGCCGGCATCTTGGCGCACGAGCGTCAAAACCTCCAGCAGATTAGAAATACCAGGCTGGTTTTCTTTGTCGTATTGCACTTTGCCTAGCGAGTCGGTGGTGGCACTCATGATTTTTTTGTGTGCTGCCCCTGGGTCGTCGCCAAGGAAAATAACGCCTTTGCCGCTGTCGTCGGATTTGCTCATCTTTTTGGCCGGGTTCATCAGGTCTTTGATCCTCAGGCCTTGGTCGTTACCGAAGAATTGATGCTGCTGGGCGACTGGTTTGGGCACGACGAACAGATCGCCAAATTTGCGGTTCATTCGCTCGGCGATGTCGCGGGTGAACTCCAAGTGCTGCGTTTGGTCGTCACCGACTGGCACATAAGTGGCGTTGTAAAGCAAAATGTCGGCTGCCATCAGGACTGGGTAGTTGAAGAGGCCGACGGAGGCACGTTGCTGGGCGATAGCTTCCGTATTAATAATGGCATATGCTTCTTGTAAGGTTCTTGGCGGCGCTTGAAACAGTTGACTTAACCTGGCTCGTGCTGTATCATTTAGGATTTGATCACTTTTTTCTTTGAATTGAGTCATCCTCTCCATCTCGCCAAACCCAGTGAAGCAGTCTAAAATCCATGTTAGTTCGCTGTGAGCTGGGATATAACTTTGGCGATATAGATGAATAGAGGGGTCGTCTAGTGGTAATCCAGAGGCGGTATAGATTAGTGCATTATTTAAAATGCTATCGTACAACTTGCTGTGGTCAATTGGCGTGGTGAAGCTGTGTAGATCTGGGATGAACAGATTGATATCAAAATCAGCCGAGCGGCGCTTCGCCATATCAACAATCGGTAAGATGGCGCCAAAATAATTGCCAATGTGAATATCGTTGTTGGCGCGTACGCCGGTGAGGATGACGGGTTTGGATGGTTTCATTGTATTCATTATAACACTCCTTTGGTTGTTAGATAATACAAAAAGACCGCGCGCGGCCTCTATTCATGGTTAGTTTTTCAGAAGAAATTTACGAACAATTCAACAAGCCGCGGCGAGAGCGCGTGCTTTGCCAGGCGGTACTGATGAATTGCCGTTTTATGGTCATGGGGTGATTATAGCGCCAGTGGGCAGAATATGCAATATCTTAATGTTTTGCCCCGCGATACGCCCCTAAAATCGTCCTCAAACTCACGCTATGCCGGAAGTTTATGTCGTCAATCTTATCCAGATCAACCCACTCCGGCGTGCCGTTGGTGTAGGTCTTCTCACTGTTGGTTATGTTGTCGTTATTGATTTGCCCGTGCAGCTGGCTATGGGTGAAGTACAGTTGGATTGACTGATTAGCTTGCGCCTCAGCGTTGCGCTTGAAAAAAGTAGTTGCCTGGTGAATGATTTTATCCGGCATGATGGTTAGTCCAGTTTCTTCCTTAACTTCGCGGACAATTGATTCCTCAATCGTTTCGCCTTTCTCGACGCCGCCGCCAATCAAGCTATAGCCATCCCATTGTCTAGTCAAAAGAATCTTATTATCCTCAATGATCACCGCGTACACGCCGACGCGAATATTTAGTTCGTCAACGGGAACGGTGTATTGATTGCCGAAGACGTCTTTGCAGATGATGGATTTAGTCATGAGGTTACTCCCTTCAGATAATCCCTCAACATCGCAAACCCATCTACCGTTTCAATCGCATTCAAATATTCTTGCCATTCTTCATCATTCAATTCTGCCAAACTACGGCCAGGAAAGCTCGGATGTCCATAAATATATAGTAATTCCGTCCAGCCATGCAGATTATTGCCGCGCGGTTCATCGATAATAAAGCCTTCTTCATCCGCCACGAAGATATGATCTTCCGCGCCGTCAAAATAGCCAACCGCAAAAGAAAAGATAGCCCGGCGATCAGCTTCACCTTGCATTAGTTTAATGATGCCTAGATAACTAAAACTATCCAGCAGCAATTTAACAAACGGCCCCGGAAATCCTTTCAGAACTGGGATGAAAAAACCGCGATCATCAACGATCAGGCGCTTGTTTGGAAAAGCTTTTTTAGCTTGCGCCAGTTTACCCTTGGCAATTGCTTGAATATCCAGCCCCCGCCCCTCGTCAAAATCGTAGTCAAGCTGCTGTAAGTCAACGCCAAGTGGTTGAAGGAGTTTCTGGAGGCTGGCGAACTTTTGGCGATTGGAAGTTACGAAATAAATTGGACTATTCTTGTACTTCATATTGATAAGTATACGCTCACTAACGTCATTTCGTAGACTTCTAATGCTTGTATCATAAGGAGTCTTCCATAATTCGCCATCAATGTTTAGGCTTTTCAGGAAACTATGCATTTGCTGCTGAATATCGTCAGCATTTGCTTCGTCCTCAGCCAAAACCTCCAATTCAATAAACAACCCCAGTCCAGCAACTTCATCGATGCAAATCGTATAATCCTCAGTTTCCGATTCATGGCGAACTTTATCAACCGTAACTACTTCTTGCCAGCCTAGTACTATGAGCATTTGGCGTGCCATATTGCCATCGTCAATGGTAAACTCGTATTCATCAGACACTAGCTTTGTCTGCCCCTCGACCTTCAGCGTTATCAAGCTCCGCTGCAACTCACCAGTTTCTGGGTCAAGCACGTCACGTACTCGCATAATCTTGGAGCCTGGAATAATTGGTGCGTCAACCTGTTCAGACAACAGAAAAACCGTATCGATTTGATGTTTGATTGAGATGGGCGCGACAAACTGACTTTCTAGGATAGCGATGAGCTTGTCACGAGTCATATTGTTAGATAATTTGAATTTGGCTTCAATTTCAATCATGGATTATTTCCTCAATCTTTTTATGCGACGTACGGGCTTCAGCGGAAGCTCTCCTGTCAGATGCTGTTTTATAATACCAGACAAACGCTCAGCGTATTTATCCGTTATTTCGTGCCCTTGCATGGTCATCGAGCGATGGGTGATATTCTTATGCTCTTTGGCTAATTGCTTCAGATTTCGTTCAACAATTAGCGGATCAAGTTTGCCCGACAGAATAGTGATTGGTAGTTTTAGCTGTGATATATCGGTCATCGTAGTTTGATTGATTATTGCAGTATTTAGAGCGGTCAGGAAGGATTTAGCAGTAATTTTATCAGCCTTAAATCCCGCGTCGGGCCATATATTATGTCGGTCGGCGAATTGCAGCAGGCGCTTTGAACTCCTCGGATGTTTATTGATAAGGCTATATAGGGCGCGTAATATTTTTTCTGGATGATGGATTTTCTCGTCAGCTTTAGGTTGATATATTGGCGGGCTGCATAGGATTAGCGACTGAGTTAATTTTGGATATTTTTTAGCGAGTTCTACGGCGGCCAGCGATCCCATAGAATGGCCAATGACGATGTCCAGGCGAGTGATTGATTCGCGGCGCAGAGTGGCGGCGATGCTGGTAGCTTGATCATGTACGTTGTAAGATTTCCAGTCGGGCTTTGGTGAGTTGCCAAATCCCAGCATGTCAATAGCAATAACCCGCGCGTCCTTGGGCAGATATTGTGTCAATGGCTTCCAGGTGCGCCATGAGGTGCCTAATCCATGGACAAGTAGAATCGTAGACTTTGGATTGTCTGGGCGGCAAAAATAATGCACATTTAAGGTGTACGGAATACGTAGCCAGCGATGAATTATTCTATCAAACATAGTCTTAGTATACTATGAAAATATCCCGCCTGCATATGAGACGGGGTATTCTCGAGAATTGGCTTCTCCTCTGTTTAACGCTTGGAGAATTGTTCGCGCTTGCGGGCAGAACGCAGGCCGTATTTCTTGCGCTCTTTCTCGCGTGGGTCACGTTTGAGCAGCTCAGCCTTCTTCAAAACTGGGCGTAGGTCAGCGTGAGCAGCCGTCAATGCTTTGGCGATGCCAAGCTTGATGGCGTCAACT
>CAURVB010000026.1:0-5349 GCA_963528615.1 uncultured Candidatus Saccharibacteria bacterium
TGACCAAATATTCACTCATCCAACGGTGAGTGAGGCATTGAACGATTTATTTGCGTAAAGGAGGAGTATGAATCACACAATTTTCGATGACATCGTATCAGGCAACATGAAATCTTGGAAAGTTTGGGAAGACGAGAAGTTTTTGGCGTTTTTGACGCCGTTTCCGAACACGCCAGGCTTTACCGTGGTGATACCGAAACATAACCCAGGCGATTATGTATTCTCTTTGGATGATAAATTGTATACTGAGATGATGTTGGCGGTGAAAAAGGTTGCTAATATTTTAGAGATAGCCTTTGATACACCGCGAGTAGCGTTGATTTTTGAGGGTACGGGCGTGGCGCATGTACATGCCAAGCTGGTGCCACTGCACGGCGATTTAGCCAAGGGAATTGGTTCGGCAGTGTCGCACGAACAAGCATTTTATGCGGAATATCCAGGTTGGCTGACCACCGCCGATGGTCCAAAAATGGACGACGCTCAGCTGGACGAGATTCAGGCGCGGATTTTGGCAGCGCAGGATAAAAAGTAAATTGCTGCTAATTTGATTCTAATTTTACGTCTTTTCCTTCGTATATATCCAGGTAAAATGGGTATAGCTTGTCGGAATGTTTCTTGACTGAATCTTGACTCAAAGCTACTATGTCATGACCAATGCCAAACGAGGCTGGTATAGTAGAATGTTGGAATTTTGCATTGGAGGCGGAGGCTATTTGTTTCGGTATATTGGTTGCAAGGTCTACGTCGATTGAATTGTCATTTTCACTTGTAATAATACTAATATGTTTTAATCCTAGTGCCTTAAAATCGGGTTTGTAATTTTTGGCAATTATCATGTATTTACCGAGTGCACGGTATGACAAGTTGCTGCCTGTGCTGAATGAGTCAGGAAGGATGCTGCGCCCGTAAAGATTTCTAAGAAGTGGAGCTTGCCAAGTGGGCATTTCCGAGGCTGAAGGCTGATAAAAAGGTGATAATAATAGAGCGCGTGATATGGTAGCGCTATTATACTGAGTTATCCAAGTTGCCATATTGGCGCCGCCAGATAGGCCAACAACTCCTACTTCCTCGCCCAAACCGCTAATAATGCTGGTGCTGGTATTCATGAATTGAGCCATTGCCGGAATGGTAATTTCTCCGTGTCGTTTATTGTCGGTAAGGCCGTGGCTAGGAACGCGGGGGATGTAGACGTTATATCCGGCTTTGAAGAAGGTGTCGCCTAGGTCTGCGAACTGTTGTGGACAAGAACTTATGCCATGAATCATTAGAACGGCCTTGGTGGTTTTTTGGCCGTGAGTTTTAATAATTGATTGGCAACCTGATCTAACTTCAGTATTGGCAGTATCTTCATCGACGATGCGATTGGCGACGGTGATGGCCTCGCTATAACTTAACCTCTCGGCATTGGATGGTTGGAGCTGCTTGGTTGTTGCTGGCCAAAAGAAGGCTGCGGCTGCTAGTAATGCTGCGATGAAGATAATTGCACTAACTGTCCATATGATAATTTTGATAATGCGATTCTTACGTGGAGTGTTCATATTGATATTATATTGGTTATGTGTAGAGATGTGAAGTTGGTATAATTAATTATATGCAACAAGATCCAACTATTCTCCTCGTTGAAGACGAACCCGCCCTGTGCACTGGCACCGATCAGTTCCTCCGCCAGCGCGGCTTTACGGTGGTGACGGCGACCAGCGGCGAGGAAGCGCTGGAAAAATTTGCCGGGGCGGATGTGATTATTCTCGATATTATGCTGCCAGGGATGAGTGGCATTGAAGTATTGCATCAAATTCGCCAGATTAGTGACGTGCCGGTACTAATGTTGACGGCGCTGCATGATGAGCCGACGCAAGTTGCGAGTTTTGACGAGCTTGCGGATGATTATATGAGTAAGCCATTCTCGCTGGTGATTTTGGAGAAGCGGATTAAGGCGCTACTTCGCCGCCAGCAGCCTGTCAAAAAAACCTTGTGGCAGCGCGGCCTGGCCTCGGTGGATTTTATGGCCTATCAGGGATTTTATGATGATACTGATGCGCACCTCAAGCCCAAGGAGGTGCAGCTCCTCAAACTGCTCGTCGATAATCCAAACATGGTCTGGAGTCGGCAGGCCATCATTGACAAGCTGTGGCGTGATGACGAGGTGCCGTTCGACCGGGTGATCGACGTTTACATCAAAAACTTACGCAAAAAATTGCATCTGGACTGCATCATTACGGTGAAGGGAGTGGGCTATCGCTATGAAGAATCTTAAATTATTTCCCAAAACATTTTTGGTATCAATCGGCCTGTTTGCGGCGTTGATCATCCTGGTTCATGCGTTGGTTTACACCTTGATGCCGCAATTTTATCTGCAACAAAAAGAGCGCGAGGCGGCGGACAATCTCACGGCACTCGTGGCTGAACTACGCGGTAAATCGACTGAGAAAATGCGCCGTCTCAGCCAGGATTTTGCTCAGATGAAAAATGTTAACATCACGCTGACAATCGACGGGCGCGACCAGTATTTTCAAGGGTTTCAGTCGATCAACATCGTGACCGATAGCGGCAAATCGGTCGACACCAGTGTGGTGAAAATTGCTGACGGGCAAACGATCTATGCGCGCTCGGTGATTTTGCAGCAGGGCAGTGTGACGAACAACCAAGGCCAAACGATTACGGTCAAGCTACTTGCCGACGTAGCACCTGTCACTCAGGCCAAACTCGCTACCCTGCACGTATTGCCATATACCATGCTCGGCTCGCTGTTAGTGGCACTGCTATTCTCGTACATCTACAGCCGATTTGTGACACGGCCGATTCGTCAGATGGCAGTAGTGACGACGACCATGCAGCGGCTGGAAAAGGACGCGCGCTACCCGGTACGTAGCAGTGATGAAATCGGCGTGCTGGGGCGAAATATTAATGAATTATATCAAAATTTGTGGCAAACGATTCGTTCGCTGGAGCATGAAAATAAGCGGATTACTCAGCTGGAGAAAGAGAAAATCGCCTTTCTCCGTGCGGCCTCGCACGAGCTAAAAACGCCATTGGCGGCGCTACGGATCATGCTTGAAAATATGCAGCTGAATATCGGTGAGTATAAAAATCGGGATCAGTACCTGGCGGAATCGGTGGCGCATGTTGATCGCTTGGCGGCAATGGTGAACGATGTCTTGCGCTCTGGCAGTGTCGCCGAGCAGGCTCTGCGTCAGGAAAAGCGACTGAGAATTGATAAGTTAATCGCCGAGGTGGTTGATGATTATACACTGCTGGCGAAAACGCGCGGCATGACTTTCGCGGTTGACGCCCGTCCGACGACCATTCGCGCCAACCGCGACATGATGCGCCACGTCATCTCGAATTTGGTATCAAATGCGGTGCGCCACGGCGATGCGGGAAGCGTGATAAAAATTACTTGCAACCAGGATGAGCTGGCTATCGAAAACGCTTGCAAACCACTCACCAAACAGCAACTCCAGCACGTCTTCGACCCGTTTTATCGGAGCAACGACGACAAGAAGCAACACGCTGACAGCAGCGGCATCGGCCTCTACACCGTGAAAATGCTGCTCGACGCCAAGGGTCTAGACTATGACTTCACACCACACGGGCGGGGTATGCGGTTTGTGGTGAGGTTTACCTGGAACAGATAGTGCTAAACTATAATTATGGACTTAATCTACGCAACGACTAATAAGCACAAACTTGCTGGCGCTAAGCAGGCGCTGGCCGGAAAGAACATTAACCTGATTATGCCAGATAAAACCTTACCTGACGTGCCAGAAATCCAGTCCGACGACCAACAGGCCGTCTCTATTGATAAGGCGCTAAAATATTACGATCTACTTAAGCGCCCGCTGGTGGTGATGGATTCGGGTCTGTTCATTGACGAACTGAACGGCTTTCCTGGCGTTTACACCAAATACGCGCTCGACACCATCGGTATTGACAGGATAATTCAGCTGCTCGGTGGCGGCGCTCGGGCGTACACGCAGCGTACAATCACTTACTTTGACGGCGATAAACCGCAAACATTTACCTTAAAACCGCGCGGAGATAACGGCCGCAATTACGATAGATATTTCTTGCCGGATAACCATGATAAAACGCTCGCCGAAATGAATGATGAAGAGAAAGCAGAATTGACGGCAAACGTTTGGCGGGAATTGGCGGCGTGGTTGCAGGAAAGTAGCAAATAAATTACGTAATTTTGCTAGTAGGTAGGCGATACTCATCATCCTCAAATAAACTCCCAGCGCCTGCAACGCTATACAAAGCATCTACTGCTAGAAGCGCATCATGTTGAAGCGCTGGCTTGCCGCTGATGGTCTTATTGTAAAAGTCTTTCAATGACTCTGGATAACCTTCGTCCGGTGCATCATATAAAAATACGTCCTGCAGCAGCTTTTTCTGTTCAGGTAAAATATCATCGAAAAACTGCGGATGAAAATCATAAAACCATTCAAGGCGAGTCTGCAGCTTTAGATATTTGTCATAGTTCATAACCATATTATATTCAGGGAATGGCCCCTCTTCAAGTCTGAAGAGGGGCATCCTTGAGGGTTATCTCACTCGTCCTCCTTGTCGTCGGAGTGGTACTTCAGCCAGCTCGGCGTGCCCTCGTTGTATATCAGGTATCCATCGGCGTGTGTTTCGCCGGATGCCTGACCGCTGTGCATGTGCTCGTGCTGGTCGGGGTCGACAACCCACGCTTCGTCACCCGGGTTGGGGACGAGGTAGCTGGCGATGTCGTTCAGATCGCGCCGGTTCGGCATGATCGTCTCCTGTCTACTCAAGGATGGCTGCATTTCAGCCTAGATTGTATGATATAGAATAGAATAGAATAGAATATGTCAACCATTAGCGTCTTTTGACTATAAGTATCTTTGCTAGAATACAGATTAGGTCAACAAACTTCAGAAGTCCTCTCACTTTTCCCGCCTCCCCATGCTAAAATAAAACCATAACCAACATCCGTGCGCTACTATCAGTAAAGGGATGTTTGTAATTATGAAAGGGGGTGGGCGAGACAGAACATATACCGCATAATTACAGTCTTAAGTGGGGATAAAAGTTCTATAGCACTTTTTTGAATTTCCTATAGTACTTTTAAAATCTCCTATAGCAGTTTTACGAAAGTCCTATGGCACTTTCAGGGAAATGCTAAACGCATATATCTAACGGAATCATAAGGAGGCGTTATGAGTATAAAATATAAGACCGTCAAGCTTGGCAATCCAGCCAAGCCAGCTGAGCCAAAGAAATTTTTTGCGCAGATCAGCGAGTCCGGCCGCATCAGCCTCCCCGAGCTCGCCGATAACATCGCCCGCCATTCTACCACTGTTAGCAAGACGGATATTCAGGCAG
>CAURVB010000027.1:0-4934 GCA_963528615.1 uncultured Candidatus Saccharibacteria bacterium
CGAGTTGGTCAACTTTTATGATTGGTTTGGGTTGAGCCATATAAATTCCTTTCTGCCAATTTGGCCGATCTTAATCCGACCATCCTCCGCTACTGCTGATTATAACAAACCACACTAGTGCTATACTATATCTATGCGAGTTCAAAAGAAAAAAGCAAACCGCCAAGCTAAAAAGCAGCAATCGACTTCTCCAAAACATCTATTTATCGGAATTCTTATAATTGTACTATTTTTGACAGGATTATTCGGGATATATTATCTCAATTGGCTAAATTCGCAGAGAACAACCGCGCCTTCCGATGAAAAATATTACTTTGCCGATTCGCGCTATGCTGGCATCCGTTCCAAATTTGTAACCAGGAATACTGCTCGAGAAAAGGTCTCAATTGAATATCCAGTCACAAAAAATGAAAAAATTAATCATACTATTGCTAATGCGATCGACAAGACTGATCGTGATTTTCGTGGCGCTGTTCTTTTGGCAACGACGTTTGACCAGCCGCTGACCGAGACGATTAGCTACCAAGTTACGCATAATAATTCGGTAGCTTTATCGATCATTGTCAATATCAAGCAAGACATGCACGGCGCGCATCCGGTGTCGCTAGCGCATTTTTGGACATTTGATAAAAAATCTGGCGAAGTGATTAGCCTGAGCGATTTGACCGAGCAATCAGAGAAAGCGGCTGAGGAAATCGTGGCGGCTGCCCGAAATAATATCAAAGAAACCATCAAGCAGCGCCAGCAAGCAGAGCTGGATCTCAATGAAACGATCACCCAAGAAACGCTATCGAATTTCGTTATTACCGATGGCGGCAATAGTCTAGCTTGGCCGATTGGACAGGCGTCGCTCTTGCCATCAGCCTACGGCGAAATGACAATCAAAGTGCCGATCGCCGCCGTTGCCAAATATCTGCAAAATCCGACAGCCCGAAAACTAGCTAATATCCCCAAGCCGCCCGAGCCAAAACCAAAGCCAGCGCCTGCCGCACCGACAGCCGCGAATTCTGGGGGTAAAGTGATTGCCTTAACCTTTGACGACGGGCCGGGACCGTACACCGCGCAGCTGCTGGATATTTTGGACCAGCATGGTGCTAAGGCCACATTTTTCCTGATTGGCAGCAAAGTATCCGCGCAAGCCGACGTATTGCGACGCATGCACGCGCGCGGCCATCAACTAAGCAATCATTCGTGGTCGCACCCAGAACTGCCTAAATTGCCGGTTGGCCAAATTGCTGACGAAATTGACCGTACCAATGACGCCATCAAGCAAGCCACCGGCGTCAAACCGAGTATCTTGCGCCCGCCCTACGGCGCAGTCAACGGCATTGTTTTGGAGCAACTTCGCCTACGTGGTATGTCATCGGTCTTATGGTCAGTCGATACCCGCGACTGGGCCGACCGCAATAGCGATATCGTCTGCTCGCGCGCCGTCGCTGGCGCCCACCCCGGAGCCATCATCTTGATGCACGACATTCACCAAACCTCTGTTAATGCCGTGCCGTGTATCCTCAGCGCGCTGAAGCAGCAGGGCTATTCGTTTGTGACGGTGCAAGGATTGATCGGCAATATGGCGGCAGGGGTTGGGTATCCGTAAAACCCGAGCGTTAAACAGCAACGACGCCAGTAAATTGCGGCAGCTATTCTATCTTGTCTATCTCAAACACTTTATATTTTGAAGCCGCACCGCGCACTAATTTTACCTTCGACGACGCCACGCCAAAATGTTTCGCCAATAGCTTCACTACCGCCGCGTTCGCTCGCCCTTCAATGGCTGGAGCCTTAGTGTAAATAGTCAGCGAACCATCATCACCAACCACGACTTCTTCGCGATGACGAGAGTTGGGCTTGAGGTGGACGGAGATTTTCATGGTTAATATCTTACCGGCTTTGTCATATCACCTTTCCTTTAGACCTATTATACCCCCTTAAGCCGAGCCTTACGTATTGCAAATAGGCAACGTAAAGTTGCTCGCCAAGACACTAAAATTACGCTATGCTGTTAGAAAATAAACGAAAGGGCGCCAAATGATTTTTGCAAAAAAACTTAAACAATTACGTCAACAAACTGGTTGGTCACAAGAGCAACTAGCCGATCGACTCAACGTTACGCGACAAGCAGTTGCTAAATGGGAACGGGGTGCTGGCTTTCCAGATATAGACAACGTGCAAGCGCTAGCAAAATTATTTAACACTAGCGTAGACGAGCTGCTTGACTACACACGAGCAGGACTGGCTTCGGCTATGCGCGAACCTCTTAATCTTGACGCCTACCCGACAGATACGAAAGGATATTCAGCATCCGACCTGGCAGTTGCAGACAAATTTGCCGACGCCGATCAAATTGAATCGCTAAATCGTCACAGACGACTAACGTGGTGGCAAAAAATCATCGACTTTTTCGTAGGAGCTGGAACGCTTGATGTGGCTTTTTCCGGCGAAGCCATTGGACAACTTAAGGGCGATAGACGCTATTATCTGGTTGAAAAATCTGGTCGCTCATGGATCGTCGAAGTTACAAAGACATACATTGAACGACGTGAACTAGCCGAGGCCTTCCCTCGCAAAGGATTGACGGTTGGTGATTATATGTATCGGCGAAGCGGGTTTATTATAAAACCATAAATTAATCTAGCAAGCTCGCCCCACCACCAGCTTCATATACGGCGCGCTTCTGACTCTCCATTCGTTACCATAACGCTTGGCTTGCTCTAGCACCACGTCAGTTGCCAACGCCTACTGATCTGGCGGGTAGCCATATTTTGCCAACGTCTTTTTGACGTTAACTTTCAACAGTATTAACTCCTATTTTATAAATTGTTAGAGACCCTAACAACAAAGCAAAACAAAAATGCATACGCACCAACAAATGCTATATAGAGCAGCCATGGGCCATGTTTAAAAATTGCACTCCATAGTCTAGCTTTCTTTTGGTTTCTTGCTATTTCAGCGGCTATCCTATTGGTTGCTTTCTCTAATTCTACATGGACATTTGAGATATCTTTTCTTGTATTAGCTTCAGAACTATGATTACACAGAACATCCTTTTCAATTATACGCATGTCGCGTAGGCTATCCAATCTTAGCTGATTAGCTTGATAATAGCCATAGAGCCTCGTAGCTTGACGCAAAAACAACGATATAGCAATACAGACAACAAAAAGCATCATTGCAAAAATAAAACTACCGTTGATATATTCTTGATCATTCTTTAGTCCAATAAGAACACCGAGGAAAGTAAACATCACTGAAGCTGTACCGCCAGAGTATCTTGCAATCTGATCGAATATATCTATTTTTCCTTCTCGTATATCTTGACTTGATTCATTGAGTACATTCGTGCTATCAATAGCCCTTTTTCGAGCTTCTTGTAGTTGCTGATCTTGCTCAGAAGTTAGCCGTATACTAGCCATTTCTTAACCTCGTTACTGTGTTTTTCCAATCTCTCACTGGCGCCACGTATGGTACATCAATTTCTGCAAAATGCTGGCGGGCCGCAGTAATTTTACTTCGCTCATTGGCGCTCAAGTGATTATCATGAATATCATCCGACCCCTTGGTCTCTGCCACAAAGTAAATCCGCCTATCGCCATCAAATGCCACCGCCCAATCTGGATTATATTTACCAACCGGTGTATCAATTTTGAACCAACCTGGTAGCTTGATGTAGAATTTCACGTCGGCATTGTCCTCCAGCGACTGCATGAATTCACGCTCAACTTCCGAATCAACCGCCACATAATCGTAGATAGTTTTTGCCTGGTCGCCCACTGCAATTGCCCCGCTCTTCATCGCCGCATCATACAGGTATGTCTGTAGTTCATCATTCTCAAACAACGTCATATCATAATGCTCACCAGTTCTGTGATATTTAACACCATCAACCGCCAAGCGCCGCTTCACCCGATTAATCGCCCGAGCTGTTTCATCAATCACCTGCTGTGGATTAATAGTCACCTGCTCAAACATCCCCGCTTGATCAAGCACCTCAAATATCACCCGACGCGTCATTTGTGTCTGACGCTGAATATCCGCTAATAAATTCGGTATCTTCACTTCAGTTTGGCGCGCTGCATAGGCGTTGAAACCGGTCTCGCGCACCATAAAGCCACTATCATTACCCATGGAATCAATCAGGTTTTTAACATCAGCGATATTGGGCTTACTAATAGTGACCTGCGCTAATTCACTGGCCGCCTCTGCCACTAACTTCTCTGTATCAATCGCCACCCGGTAGGTAGTCTTATGCTTAATCTTATCCCACAGCTCCTTGAAAGCAGGGTCAAGCGCCCGTGATTTCTGAAACCTGACAACTCGCCGATTGTCACGATTCTTGATCCGTCCACCGAAGTGGATGCCGGCCTCTTCCTCAATCTCCGTCTGAAGCTTACGGCTAAAATCAGCATAACTCTCATTAGCAATCACCGTCAGTATGTTGACGCTATCATCATATACTCGTTGCCCATCAATATTGACCGGCAGGCGCAGCCCTCGTCCGATCTCTTGGCGCTTTTTCATTTGACTCGACGTCTCATTAAGCGTACAAATCTGAAATACGTTAGGGTTATCCCAGCCCTCACGCAGTGCCGAGTGGCTAAAGATAAACCGCAGTGGCTCGCCGGTATCCAGCAGCCTTTCCTTATCTTTCATGATCAAGTTATACGCCGTATCGTCATCCTTAGTGCGACCACCCTCACCCTTGGTGTCACGGGAATCTTTCCACTGACCACTCTTATCTGCTGCAAAGTAGCCATCATGCACTTCACTCGCCGATAAATTGTCCATGACGCCAGTATATTTTGGTTTAGACGAGACCTTGATGTAGGCTTCCTCAAACCACTTGGCAAATTTGCCTTTCTGGGCACCATTCGCCGTATATTCACGATAATTTGCCACTTTATCGATAAAGAATAGGCTCAGCACTTTGACGCTAC